>DKXL01000005.1:0-26641 GCA_002493005.1 Ruminococcaceae bacterium UBA7127 | reverse complement strand
GTGAATTTAAAAATAATATATAGCAGTAAATACATTTTACGGTGCATTTCGGAGAAAATAATCTTCGGAGGTGTACGTTAATGTCACAAAAAACAAAACAGCAAAAGGCAGTGTCAAAGAAAAATAAAGACAATTTTGTCAAAAATCCTTGCGCTGACGATGAACCCAAAAAACTTGAAAACGACAGTCCCATAGACGAAGAGCATACAGACCAAATCGGTGAAACAGGATCGATTCTTGCTTCTCACAAGGATAGTATTATCCATTGTCTGACAATTATCGGGCAGATTGAAGGTCATTATATTTTGTCACAGCAAACCAAAACCACCAAGTATGAACACGTTATTCCTTTGCTTGTGTCAATCGAAGAGGATGAGCGAATTGACGGACTGCTGATATTACTCAACACAGTCGGCGGAGATGTTGAAGCCGGGCTTGCAATCGCCGAGGTTATATCGGGAATGAAAAAGCCGACAGTTTCAATCGTGCTTGGCGGTGGACATTCAATAGGAATTCCGCTTGCGGTTGCAGCCAAGAAGAGCTTTATTGCCAAGAGTGCTTCAATGACGGTGCATCCTGTGCGCACTACGGGGCTGACGCTTGGTGTGCCGCAGACCTTTGAGTATTTTCAGAAAATGCAGGACAGAATAACTACCTTTGTAGCTGAAAATTCCAAGATTTCTAAGGAAAGATACAACCAACTTGTGCTTAATACAGGTGAGCTTGTTATGGATATCGGTACAATTCTTGAGGGCGAAGAGGCTGTCGATGAAGGTCTTATAGATGCCGTTGGCACCGTGTCGGACGCAACTGAGGCTCTCTATGATATGATTAAGCACAGCAAAAATACTGCTAAAAAGTCCAAAGCAAAAAAGCAGGATAAATGATTTGACAAATATTATTAATTTCGGGCATATCGCCCGAATACATATAATACTGAAATGTAATTAAGAATAAGTTATTTTTATAATATAATTTTTTAATTGCATATCGGTACAAAACAGGATAATTTGATTAAGGAGTACATATTATGACAATTTTAGATGCTATAATTCAGGGCATTGTTCAGGGGCTTACTGAGTTTTTGCCTGTATCAAGCAGCGGACACCTTGCAATTACTCAGCATATTTTGGGTACAAATGGTGAGGGTAATCTCTTTTTTAATGTAATGCTTCATGTCGGAACTCTTGTTGCCGTTGTTGCATTTTATCACAAGCTTATTTGGAGCCTTATTAAAGAGTTCTTTTCAATGGTAAAGGACATTTTTACTGGCAAGTTTAAGTGGAGCACAATGAACTATGAACGCAATCTGATTATGATGCTTATAATCGGTTTGCTGCCGCTGTTCTTGATGTTTGTGCCGATACCGGGTACGGAATATAAGATGAAGGATTTGGCTGACATTTTTTCATCAAGTCCTACGCTTATAGTAACAGCAGTTTCTTTGTTGATTACAAGCGCACTGCTGTCTGCTGGTATCTATTTTAACCGAAAAAACACTTCTCCAATCGGCAAGCATCTTAAAAGTAAGCACAAAACAGGGGAGAAAGACAGTTATAATGCTGTTGATGCAATTTGTGTTGGTCTTATGCAGGTTGCAGCGGCACTGCTTCCCGGTCTTTCACGCTCGGGTTCAACTCTTGCTGTTGGTGAGATGAGAGGAATCAACAAGCAAAAGGCACTTGATTTTACCTTTGTGCTCGGTATTCCGTCCATTATTGCGGCTGCTCTGCTTGAAGGCATTGACGCAATTAAATCACCGCAGGGCATCAATGTTTCTCCGCTTGTAATAATTGTCGGAATGGTTGTGTCTGCAATCGTTGGTTATTTTGCAATCGTGATTTTTAAGTGGTTTTTAAAGTCAGATAAGATGAGTATATTTGTAGTTTACACAGCAGTTGTAGGTATTGTATTTTTAATAATTTCTATAATCGAGATTAATATGGGCGTAAATGTTTTCCATATGCCGCAATAAAGCAAAAGAAGTAAAACTGGAGTGATTTGATTGGCAGAAAAAGGTCGTACAGCCAACAAAACAAAAAGTAATCAAACAAAAAAAACCGCTTCCAAGGGTACAACAACACGCAAAAGACGTCAGCCTGTGCCTAAAAAGCAGAACACGCTTTCACCAAGAGTAAGGGCTATTTTGTATGCTGCCGCAGCAGTTGTATTTGCAATGTTGATTTTTATTAAGGGTGAAAATGTCTGGACTTCAATTCGCAGCTTTTTCTTTGGAGTATTTGGATTTTGTATTTTTTTGGTGCCGATTGTGCTTGCATACCTTTGCGTTGTAACAGAGAAGGAGCAGATGGTTGCACATTATAAGGCAAAAGTAATTCTATGCGTGCTTGTGATTATGTTTGCAGGTGCGCTTGTATATGTAGCAACAGGCTCGCCATTTGACCAGCAGGGTTTCTTTGCCTGCCTTGGCAACCTGTATAAGCAGACAGCTGACACTGCACATTATATGACCTTTGGCTGCGGCTTGTTTGGCGGTATTTTAGGATATCCGCTTGTGAGCTTGCTCGGTGATGTGCCGGCTCTTTGCATATGCATTGTTGTGTGCGTTGTGTTTATTTTTATCGTTGCAAATCTATCAATCAAGGATATTACAGCCGCTGCATCAAGCAAGATGAATCACGTCAGAGAGGTTGGCGAGCAAAGAGCAAGAGTGCGCCGTCAAAGGCGAGAGGCTCAGCAAAAAGAGTATTCTAATGAAAAGGATTATTCAATAGATATCGGACTTGATTCAGCCGTTCCCGTAAGAGTTGACGGAATTGATATTCCGCTTGATGAGCCTAAGAACAAGAAAAAAAGAAAGAAAACAAATGCCCAAAAGGGCATTGATGTTGACATTGCCGATCTCAGTGATGAAAATGCAGTTGATAAGGAGCTTTCACAGGATTTGCTCAACATAATCAGTCGTGCCAACAAGCCGCTTGGAGAAGAGACAGAGAGTACGGCAGGTGATATTGCCGAGGATATTTCTCTTGAAAAGCGCTCTAATCACATTTCCAACGGAGCAAAGCAGGCTGACCCCGAAACGGTGCCTGTAACAGCCAAGAAATCTAAAACTACTGAAAACGACGCTATGTCTGAGTTCGAAAATATCGGATACAACATTGATAGCGAACAAACATCAGAAAAACAATACCACTATCCTCCTGTGCAGCTTTTACAGCTCAAAAGCAATAATAATGACAAAAACGCTATGGAGGAAATGCAGAACAACGCCAAAAAGCTTATTGATACGCTCAACAGCTTTGGCGTAAGTGCATCTATTGTTAATATATGCCGAGGTCCGTCTGTAACTCGTTATGAGCTTCAGCCTGCTCCCGGTGTAAAAATAAGTAAAATCACAAATCTGTCTGATGATATTGCTCTTAACCTTGCGGCAAACGGTGTACGTATTGAAGCGCCTATTCCCGGCAAGGCTGCCGTTGGTATTGAAGTGCCAAACAAGGTTGTCAGTATGGTAACAATGCGTGAACTTATCGATTCGGATAAATTCAGAAACTCCAAGAGTAAGCTTACTACTGTGCTTGGACGTGATATTTCAGGCGAAATCGTAGTTGCCGACCTTGCCAAAATGCCGCATCTGCTCATTGCAGGTACAACAGGCTCGGGTAAATCAGTCTGCGTAAACTCAATTTTGATGAGCATTCTTTACAAGGCAACTCCTGATGAAGTAAAGCTGTTGCTTATCGACCCTAAAATGGTTGAATTTTCAAAGTACAAGGGTATTCCTCACCTTTTGGTGCCTGTTGTGTCCGATGCAAAGAAAGCGGCGGGCGCACTAGCGTGGGCGGTATCTGAAATGCTCCAGAGATACAAGATTTTCTCTGAATACGATTGCAAGGACATTGATTCATACAATACGTTAATTGAGAAAAATCTTGACTACATATCAAAGAATCCGCCTGTTCCCGACGAGGAGGGCGAGCTTCAGCAGCCTGTGCTTGAGGTGAACGGACTTCCTGTAGCAAAAGAAAAAATGAGCCGTGTCGTAATTGCAATTGATGAGCTTGCCGACCTTATGATGGCAGCTCCGAGCGAGGTCGAGGATTCTATTTGCCGTCTTGCTCAGATGGCACGTGCGGCAGGTATGCACCTTATTCTTGCAACTCAGCGACCGACCGTAAATGTAATTACGGGTCTTATTAAAGCAAATGTTCCAAGCCGTATTTCGCTAAAGGTAAGCTCAAACACCGACTCACGAACAATTCTTGATGCAGGCGGCGGCGAAAAACTTATCGGCAAGGGCGATATGCTGTTTTCGCCTGTCGGTGCACCAAAGCCTGTTCGTGTTCAGGGCTGTTACGCATCTGATGAAGAAATCGAAGGCGTAACCAATTACATAAAGAAATCATATTCGGCTCAGTATAATGCCGAAATTGAAGAGAAAATCAAGCGTATTGCCGCAGAAGAAATTGCCGCAGGTAAAAAGTCCGGAGAGCAGGGCGGCGGTGACGATGACGGTCTTGATGTTGACAGTAAAATGGACGAGGCAATCCGCTGTGTAATTGATGCAGGACAAGCCTCAACCTCACTTTTACAGCGCAGACTCAAGGTTGGCTATGCCCGTGCAGGACGAATGATTGACGATATGGAGCAGATGGGAATCGTGGGACCTCACCAAGGCTCAAAGCCTCGTGATGTTCTTATTACGCTTAACGATTGGCTTGAGCGCCGCAACAATATGCAAAATAATGCTGATTGATTTAATGTTAAATCATAAGGAGAAATTTTATGAATACAGTTGTTTTGGTGTTGGCAATTATATTATTTGCCATTGCTGCCGCAGCGTTTGTAATAAGCATTTTTCAATTTGCAGGCAAAGGTTTTCTGTTAAATAATGCGTATCTTTATGCAACAAAATCAGAAAGGGAGCAAATGAATAAAAGACCGTATTATCTTCAATCAGGTGTGATTATTGCTATGGTTGGCATAGTATTCGTTTTGCTCGGAATTGAAGTAGCAACACAGCTTAGTTGGATGTCTTATTTAATTGTAACAATCATAGCTTTAATGCTCGTATTTACACTTGTTTCATCAATCGTTATAAATAACCGCAAAAAATAAATTCTGTTTTTAATCTATTACAGGGAGTAGCAGAGATGGCATTTTTACCAATGAATACAAAAGAAATGTCCGAGCGTGGTTGGGACAGCGTAGATTTTGTATATGTGTCGGGTGACAGCTATGTTGACCACCCGTCATTTGGTGCGGCAATAATTACTCGTGTGCTTGAGGACTGTGGCTATAAGGTTGCTTTTCTTGCTCAGCCAAACCGGAAAAATGACGCTGATTTTACTCAGTTCGGAAAGCCGAATTTGGGATTTTTTGTGTCGGCAGGCAACATTGACAGTATGGTTGCTCACTATACTGTAGCCAAGCGCAAGCGCCACGATGATGCATACACCGCAGGCGGCAAAAACGGAAAGCGTCCTGACAGAGCAGTGACGGTATATTCCAACATTCTTCGCCGTCTGTATCCCGACAGTCCCATTATTATCGGCGGGCTTGAGGCTTCTCTCAGACGTTTTGCCCACTACGATTATTGGAGCGACAGTGTTATGCCGTCAATCCTTTTTGACAGCAGGGCTGACATTATTTCTTACGGTATGGGCGAGCTGCAAACAATAGAAATTGCAAAACGACTTAGCGAGGGTTATCCTGTGGAGTCGCTTTATGACATAAAAGGGATTTGCTACAAGATAAAAACAGACGATTATGTGCCGAAATCAGTTGTTGAGCTGCCAAGCTATGAGCGTGTTAAGGAGAGCAAGCGTGACTATGCCGTTGCATCACGCAAGGAGCTTGAAGAGGCTGATGCTGTCAGAGGCAAAACGCTTATTCAGCGGCATGGAAATTATATTCTTGTGCAAAATCCGCCTATGCCTCCGCTTGATACAAAACAGCTTGATTATGTTTATTCACTGCCGTATGAGCGTTGGTATCCAAAATGCTACGAAAAACTCGGCGGTGTGCCGGGAATTGAAGAAGTGATGTTTTCCATCACTCACAATCGCGGGTGCTTTGGTATGTGCAACTTTTGTTCACTTGCATTTCATCAGGGACGAGCTGTTACGGTTCGCAGTGAACAGAGCATTATTGACGAGGCAAAAAGTTTTCTTGATAACCCGCATTTTAAAGGCTACATAAGTGATGTCGGCGGTCCGACTGCTAATTTCAGACTGCCCTCCTGCGAAAAGCAAAAAAAGCTGGGGCTTTGCAAAAACAGACGTTGTTTAGCACCGACACCGTGCCCTAATATGCAGGTTTCGCACAGCGAATATCTTGACATTTTGCGCAAGCTGAGAAATCTTAACGGTATAAAAAAGGTATTTATACGCAGCGGAATACGCTTTGACTATCTTATGGAAGACGAAGACGATGAGTTCTTTTGTGAGCTTGTAAAGTACCATATCAGCGGTCAGCTTAGAGTAGCGCCTGAACATTGTTCAGCGGTGGTTCTTGACAAAATGGGTAAGCCGCATATCGAAACCTACAAGCGTTTTTGCAAGAAGTTTTACGAATTTACAGATAAAGAAAACAAGGAACAGTATGTTGTTCCTTATCTTATGAGTTCGCATCCGGGTTGTGAGCTTAAGGATGCAGTCGAGCTTGCACTGTTTTGCAAGCGTGAGAATATCCACCCCAAGCAGGTGCAGGATTTTTATCCTACTCCGGGAACAATTTCAACAAGTATGTTCTATACAGGGCTTGACCCATATACATTAAAGGAAGTATATGTTCCGAAATCCGAAAGCGACAAAGCTATGCAACGTGCGCTTTTGCAGTATTTTATTCCTGAAAATAAACCGCTTGTCATCAAGGCTTTGATAAAGGCAGGCAGGCGTGACCTAATCGGCAATGACAAAAAGTGCCTTGTTACACCGATGGCAGGACAGACAATCGGCGGTTACCCAAAGCAAAAGAACAGCACAAAACGACATAATAGTAAAGATAAGTATGCAAAATACAGACGTAAAAACAAGAAAAAATCTTAAGAAAATATTAGTAGTCATAATTGTTGTTTTGTTCATCATATTTTCTCTGCTCATATCTTTTGGCAGAGCAATAGGTGTGCCTGATTGGAACGACGTATTTACATTCTGCGGCATTTATGCTGATATGAACAGTGAAATCTCGCTTAGCTTTATTGATGTCGGTTCAGCCGATGTGTGCTATGTGCGTTGTGGTGACAAGCACATTTTGATTGATACCGGTCAAAGTCTTACATATGACAGGCTGTGGGCTTATCTTAAACGAAACGGCTGTACGCATCTTGACGCTGTTATCATTTCGCACCCCGAGTCCGACCATATGGGTGCTGCGGCAGATGTGATAAGGGACTTTGGAACAGATGTGCTCTATATGCCGTCGGTCAGTGCAGAGTTTGAGCCTCAAAACGCAGAGTATGAACGTTTTTGTAATTCTTTAAAAGAATATAGCGTTAACGCAATCAATCCGCAAATTCCTTCAAGCACAAAGGTGGGGGAGCTGGGTATTGATTTTATTTCACCGCAAAAGGATTTTGGCAGTTTAAACGGCAATTCCCTTGTTGTGCGCATTACATACAAGGGCAAGGTTTTCCTCTTTACCGGTGATATGGTTAAAGCAACGGAGGAATTTTTACTCAACTGCGGCACAGAGTTAAAGTGTGATGTGCTTAAGGTTGCGCATCATGGCAGCAAAACTTCATCAAGTGAGGAATTTTTGCGTGCGGCAAGCCCTGAGATTGCAGTTGTCAGCGTAGCTGATGATGACGCTTATTTGCCTGATTATTATACAATGGCAAATATTAATGAGCACTGTGATGAGCTTTATGTTACCGCCACCGACAGAACGGTTGTAATAACGTCAGACGGCAGTTCGTTAAGCGTAAAAACGCACGCATAGTTTAAAGATATGATTTTACTTGACTATAACTTTTATTTAAATTATAATGTAACTTGTCTAACACATATGAAAGGATTAGAAAAAATGGGAGTTTATGAAGAACTTGTAGCCAGAGGTCTTATTGCTCAGGTTACCGATGAAGAAGAAATAAGAGAACTTGTAAACAGCGGAAAGGCTGTATTCTATATAGGCTTTGACCCTACTGCCGACAGCCTGCATGTCGGTCATTTTATGGCGCTTTGTTTGATGAAGCGTTTACAGATGGCAGGCAACAAACCGATTGCACTTATCGGCGGCGGTACTGCAATGATTGGAGATCCTTCAGGCAGAACAGATATGCGCCAGATGATGACAAAGGAAACTATCAATCACAATGTTGAATGCTTCAAAAAGCAGATGAGCCGTTTTATAGATTTTTCAGACGACAAGGCTTTGCTTGTAAATAATGCAGACTGGCTTTTAGACCTTAACTATGTTGAACTTTTGCGTGAGGTTGGCTCTCAGTTCAGCGTTAACAATATGCTTAGAGCAGAGTGCTACAAGCAGAGAATGGAAAAGGGTTTGAGCTTCCTTGAATTTAACTATATGATTATGCAGTCCTACGACTTCTATGCTTTGTACCAAAAGTACGGATGTAATATGCAGTTCGGCGGCGATGACCAGTGGAGCAATATGCTCGGCGGCACAGAGCTTATCAGAAGAAAGCTTGGCAAGGATGCATATGCAATGACAATTAACCTCCTGCTCAATTCCGAGGGCAAAAAGATGGGCAAAACCCAGTCAGGCGCTGTATGGCTTTCAGCCGAAAAGACAAGTCCTTATGAATTTTATCAGTACTGGAGAAATGTTGACGACAGCGACGTTGTAAAGTGTTTAAAGATGCTTACATTCCTACCGCTTGAAGAAATTGAAAAGCTCGCAAAGCTTGAGGGCAGTGAAATCAACAAGGCTAAAGAAGTGCTTGCATATGAGCTTACAAACCTTATCCACGGTAAGGAAGAAGCCGACAAGGCGCAGGAAGCCGCAAGAGCATTGTTCGGCAATAAGACTGATACAAACAATATGCCGTCTACAACGCTTTCACAGGATGATTTAACTGACGGAGCAATTTCAATCCTTGACCTTATGAAAAAGTGCTCGCTTATCCCGTCAAACGGCGAGGGCAGACGTCTTATTCAGCAGGGTGGCGTGTCGGTTGACGACGAAAAGGTGACTGATGTTTACGCAAGCATTGGTGCAGACGCTTTTGAAAAGGGCTATGTAATCATTAAAAAGGGCAAAAAGGTGTACCACAAGGCGATTTTGGAATAATCGTCTAAAAATAAACAAAAAGGGGAATAGCGATGAAAAAGTTTTTTTCGGAGTTTAAAAAATTTGTAATGCGCGGCAATGTGCTTGATCTTGCAGTCGGTGTAATTATCGGTGCGGCATTTCAGGCAATTGTAACTTCACTTACAAACGACATCATTTCACCGATACTCGGTATTTTTGGCGGAATGAATTTTGACCAGCTTGTATTTGAAATCAATGGCGCAACAATTGCATACGGCAAATTTATTACAGCAGTAATCAACTTCCTGATAATGGCTTTTGTAATCTTCTTGTTTGTAAAGCTTATCAATAAGCTTATGTCATTTGGCAAAAAGCCTGTTGAAGAAAAGCCAACCACCAAGAAATGCCCGTATTGCTGTAGTGAAATCGACATAAACGCAACAAAGTGTCCGCACTGCACAAGCGATGTTCCGGCTGAAACAGAGGAATAATAAAATCTATTCTGTAAAAATAAACAAACACCTTGTATTACGTTAAGTATACAAGGTGTTTTTTATATGTTGTTTGTTTTTGTTTATTGATGTTTAATTGCTTTGTTTATATTCGGCAATATCTGATAATTCGCAATCAAGAATTTCACAAAGCTGATTTAAGGTGTAGGTGCTGACATTTCCGTTTTTTCTCAGTCGGTCAAGCTGACCTGTGCTTATATGATAAGTTTTTATTAACTTGTACTGAGAAATATTCCTTTTTTTCAAGGTTTCCCACAGCTTGTCGTAAACAATCATAACAGCAGACCTTTTTGTTTAGTATATGTAAAAATCGTTATAAATACAGTATATTTTAATGTACATATATTGACAATAGCCCGAAATCGGGCTATAATAATTGTAAAAATAGTTTTATTTAATATTACATTTTAGGGGGAGCGTTTTATGAAATGCAGAGTTAGAATAATTACATCAATTCTGTTAGTTGCAATAATAGTTATTAGTTCGTTTGTCCTTGTGCCGTTTACAGTTAGTGCTGCCGGTACAGCTAATGATATTGTCAATGTGGCACAAGGCGAGGTTGGCGTAAGCGGACAACCTAATAAATACACATACTGGCTTGGCTCTATAAATGGTAGTTATTCATATGCTTGGTGTCACGCTTTTGTGTCATGGTGTGCTAATCAAGCGGGTGTCAGTGATAAGGTTCCACGAACAGCAAGTTGTGCTACTGGTGTAAATTGGTTTAAAAATAGAGGCGAATGGAAAAGCAGGAGTAGCGGATACACACCAAAAGCCGGAGATATCATATATTTTGATTGGGGTGCAAATGGTACTTATGATCATGTTGGTATTGTAACTTCTTCAGGGAGTGGTCGTGTTTATACCATTGAGGGAAACGCAAGAAATGCAGTTAAAGTAAATGGAGGTTATTCAAATGGATATTCTTTAACCAGTACAGATATTTTAGGTTATGGAGTACCTTCATATTCAAATTCAAACTTCCCCGGTGAAGAAGACACATCTTACAATGTACCGGTTTGGAAAACAGCTAATTCAAAGTTAGATACATATGATTCAAACGGAAATAAGGAATCAGGTCGTTGGATAGATGCAGGAGATAATTGTTATATTGAAAAGGTATATAAAAATGGTTATGCGTGGGTAAAATATCCAACTTCTAATGGCGATAGGTGGGCATATACAAATGCTTCCGGCTTTTCTTTGGATAGAAATCCACCTACTAATGTATATCTTGATAAAAACCAATATTGGTATGATATACAAGATACAATTACTTTATATCCTCATGCCGACAATGCCACTAGTTATTGGCTAAGCGTTTATAAAGGAGATAATCATATTGTTGACACTAGTGTTGATGGAGAATATAGTTTTTCTGCAAGTCAATGGGGTTATGGAGATTATTACGCTTGGATTACAGCATCAAATTCAGTAGGGGGGACAGATTCAGAAAGAATTTCGTTTACTGTTTGCGGAGTACCCTCATATTCGGATATTTGGACATCAAAAGGCTTTTATGATTGGGATGAAAATGAACAAATAAAAATTAATGTAAGTACAGTCTGCGCTAAAGGTCAATGTATTGGAATTGATTTCCTCGACAACAATTTAAATTATGTCAAAAGAATAATTACAGAAAATTGCGATACTACATTTACAGTATCTGCTAAAACGCTTGGTATTGGATACTTTAGCGCTTATTTTTCGGTTTTTAATGGATCAGGAGGAATTGATACTAAAAAAGTTTATTTCTATATAGGACAGAAAAAAGATTTAGGTGCAGAATTTTGTGCTAAAATTAAAAATCAAAGTTTAAATAGATATTTAACTGCTGTAGGAAATAATGTTGAGGGAAAAGATGAGAATTGCGACAAACAACAAGTATGGTTTTTCTATAGATTGTCAGATGGTAGTTATAAAATAAAGAATTATTATGATTGGCGATCTATGGATGTTCATAACTATGCTGATGCCGGAGCTGGAACTAATGTTCAAGTATATGAGGATTGGGATTCAGATGCACAAAGATTCTATATTTATGAAATTTGTGGTGCGTACTATATTAAACCTGTTTGTACAGATATGGTACTTGATATGAGTCAGTCAACTTATAATCTTGAAGTTTGGGGTGCTGGATTCAATTGGACACCGCAAAAATTTGATATTGAAAAAATAGAAGAGTCTGATATTGGCGTACATAAATATACAGAAAAAGTTGTACCTCCAACAAAAGATAATAATGGATATACGGAACATATTTGTTCAATATGTGGTCATAGTTATAAGGATACATATACATATATCGGCGACATAAACGCTGACGGTAACATCAACATTTTGGATGCAACTATGATTCAAAAGCATTCTGCGGAATTAGAGCTGTTAGACGATAATCTGTGTAAATATGCTGATGTAAACGGCGACGGAAAGGCCGATATTATTGACGCTACGCTGATACAAAAATACAGCGCAGAACTAATCACTCAATTTTAATTTATATAACTAAAATACAGGCTTTCTTAATAGGACGGTGTTGACCGTGCCTAATAAAGAAAGCCTGTTTTGCTTTTTAATATTATCAATACAAATTTTTATTTTTCTGTTTGTTAATATATAATTCTATATCAGAAAAATAAATACAACTCCGAACAAAATACTGATTCCTGCGCCGACTGCAATATCCCGAATAAAATGAACACCTGCAAGTATTCTTGACAGCGCAATCAAAAGCGCAATGCAAAGTGCAATGATACCAATACAAAAATTAATTTTCAATAGTGCCAAGGCAATGATAACAGCGCTTGCGGTGTGGCGGCTCGGCATACTCTGTCCTTTTGTGGTTTTGCCAAAAACAGACGGGACACCGTACTTTTCATATGGTCTTTGCTCGCCTATAAGCTTGCGCAGAATTGTAACTAATATAAACACACCTGCCGGAACAAGCAGTGTCTGCAAAAATAAATCTTGCTGCCATATCAGAGTGTACACAAGCATAATAGGATATGCGGCAAACACAACAAACGGTAAAAGTTTGTACACAAGCCCCAGACAGAACCCGGCCTTTTTATTATCTTTAAAATAGTCTGTAATTTTCAGATATACTCTTTTGTTGATTTCAAACATTCCTTTATTAGAGGCTATCTGAAAACTCAAAATAACTGTCAATTTATACTACATAGCGAAATTTTCAGTCACTTTTCTGTTTTCAGATACTCCCTATCAAAATTGATACAATAATTTTATCACACAAGCTATACTATTTCAACATTGTATTTCTCAAACCAATAGTCAAGCTCAATGATATACGCCAAAATCTGTGGTGCTTTCATAAGCTGACCGTACCAAGGTGTTGTGATTTTGTCGGGGTTATCAATAATGGATTTTATTGCGTTTTTATCCAGCAGCTCAGTAAGCACATTTTTCTTCTTGAGAATTAACCTTACCCTTTTTGCACATTCATTAAAATAAATGGGGTTATGTGTTTTGGGATAAGGGCTCTTTTTTCGCCAGCAAATTTCATTTGGCAAAACGTCCTCAAATGCCTTGCGTACAATTCCCTTTTCACGGTTGCCCCATGCCTTTAGCTTCCAAGGCATATTGTATGCATATTCCACCAGTCTGTAATCGCAGAACGGAACTCTGACCTCAAGTCCGCTGTACATTGAGCATCTGTCCTTACGCTCAAGAAGGCACTGCATAAACCAGTAAAAATTGAGATAAAACATTTCTCTCATTCGTTTATCGGTTTTGCTGTCTGTGCTGAGCTTTGGCGCAAGGTTAATGGTGTCAAGGTATCTTTGGCGTACATATTCTTCACCGTTTTTGAGAACTCCGTTTTTCAGTATCATTCTGCGCACATCCTGTGTGCGTGACCATGGAAAGCAGTCCTCGAATAAAATATCCTTGTTGTGATACCAAGGATATCCGCCGAACAACTCGTCGGCACATTCACCCGACAGTGCAACGGTATAATCCTTTTTTATTTCCTTGCAAAACAGCAGCAATGATGAGTCAACGTCAACGTATCCCGGCAAATCCCTTGCGGCTACACTTTCGTACAGTGCATCGACAAGCAGGGTGTTATCAAGTATGATTTCACGATGCCTTGTGTCGGCATCTTTTGACATCATTGATATATATTCAAAGTCGGCATTTGGCTGAAACAGACTTTTCTTAAAATATTTTTCATTATCACGATATTCAACCGAATATGTGTTAATCTTGCCGAGCTTGTGTTCCTTGCAGTACATTGACGCCGTTTTAACAATGATACTGCTGTCAAGCCCTCCCGACAGAAAAAAGCACAGCGGCATATCGCTGACAAGCTGTTTTTGAATTGCGTCGGTCAGCAAATAACGTGTTTTTTCAATAGTCTTTTTCTCATTATCCTCGTGCTCGTGAGCATCGACAGTGTAGTATTTTTTCCTTGTTAATCGTCCGTTTTTATACACGGCACATTCGCCGGGATTCAGTTCAAATACTCCCTTAAAAACTCCGCATGACGGTGTTCTTGCAGGTCCTAAAAAGAAAATCTCATTAAGCCCATGTTCGTCAATTTGCGGCTTTACTACGCCGCTTGCAAGCAGTGCTTTGATTTCAGACGCAAACAGCAGACCGCCGTTATATTCGTAATAAAACAATGGCTTTACGCCAATTCTGTCCCTGCACAAAAATATCGATCTGTCACTTGAATTAAAAATAGCAAAGGCAAAAATTCCGTTTAGCTTTTCACAACACTTTGCACCGTATTTGATAAATGCCTTCAGCACAACCTCGGTGTCGCTGTGTCCTCTGAAGTGAAATCCGCTTGCCTTTAGCTGTTCTCGCAGAGCATCGGTGTTGTAAAGCTCTCCGTTATAGACGATTACATAGGTTGTGTTGTTGTGATTAACCGCCATTGGCTGCTTGCCGTTTTCTTTGTCAATAACGATAAGCCGTCTGTGAATAAGAGCAGTGTTTCGGTTAATGTAAATCCCGTTTTCATCAGGACCCCGTCTGTCGAGTGCTTGTGACATATTGTTAAGCACATAGGTTTTTTGGCTCATATCAGTATTCCTGTCAATCCAGCCTGCTATTCCACACATAAAAATACCTCCGTCAGTTTTGTTTATAGTTTTTGATTGAATATAAAAAGCATATTGCTATGCCAAGCAAGACAGCCGCCGAGAGTAGACTTCCTTCAAAGATATCGGTGTTTTGCACCGTTATGGTTGAGAATACCTCTGCCTCTTCTTCGAATATAATCAGTCCGATGTGGGTGATAAGAGCGGTGATAACTCCCTGAATTATTCTTATGCAAAAAAATAATAGTTTATTGATATTTAATTCCTTTAAAGAAGAATATATCTGAAAGTGCACACATAAGCCGCCAAAGCCGACGGCAAATGCTATCAGTTCAACCGGAGCACGCTTTGCAAGCTCGTTTACAGCTGAGCACACCTCAAGCAAAATCAATAGAAAATCTTTTGTGTTTGATCCGGGAACAACCGCTTTAAGAATTCCCGTCAGACTTGAGAACAGTAATACAAAAGCACAAATTGTAAGCATACCTTTGGAGCTGTCAAGTGTTGCCTGTACCAATGCAGACGAAAATGACATTGGCTTGTGTGATAATTCGTTGTAAGAAATATCTGTTTTATCTCTGTGAACAAGCCCCATAATAACTCCGATAATCAATACTGATAGGCACTGTGAGCACATCATAATAAGTCCGATTTTCTGGTTATTATATAATGTAATTCCTACAAAATTTATTACAAATCCCGGACCTGCGCACACTGCAAACATTGCTGCTTTTTCACACTCTGCTTTGCTTGCAATGCCTCTTTGATATATTGATGATATTGTTCTTGCACCAACCGGGTATCCTCCGAGCAGCGACAAAAAAATAGCCGTTGCAAAGCAGGGGCTAAGTCCGAATAATTGTTTTGTTATATGCCTGAATGGTTTTCCGATAACGCTTGCCAATCCGCAGTTTACTACAAATGAGGAAATTGCCATAAAAGGGAAAAGCGACGGCACAAGCACGCCAAGGCAAAACTTAATTCCCAGGGCGGCTTCTTCTGAACATTCGCTTGAAAAAATAATTATAAGAGTGCACAGAATAAATACAGCCAAAACCTTTGCGGCTGTTCCTGCCTTAGTTACGGCTACTCTCAAGAACATAATCAATCACCAATAATATATATGACGCAAGCAGCATAAAAATAATTAAGAAAACAAAACAGGAGAGATACTTTTGCCAAAGAATAAAAATACATATCAAAAGGTGCCGCTTGACCTTGGCAATATGCCGCTTATTGAAATGTTCGGAAACAGGCGGATTACAATTGAAGGTTCAACGGGAATACTGTTATACGAAAGCGAAAATATTAAAATCAATACAAATAAAATCGTTATTTGTCTTTGCGGCAGGGGACTGTCACTACGATGTATTTCAAACTCGTGCGTTGAGATAGAAGGATTTGTAACAGGCATCAACTTTATTTCGTGAGGTGATTTTATGCTGATTAAGCTTATCAGATTTTGCAGAGGGTATGTTGACTTTTGCGCAAAAGGCAAGTTCCCGGAGCGGTTTATGAACATAACTTCACGTTACGGAATAAATCTGTGGAATGCAACTCCGCAAAAGGGCGGGATAAGCGGGTCAATGTATCTTAGCGACTACCGTAAAATTCGCATTGCTGCACGTAAGTCGAAGGTGCGTGTTCATATCACAGGGCGCACAGGTATGCCATTTATTATAAGCGGCTACAAGCAACGTATAGGACTTGGCGCAGGTATAATAGCAAGCGTAATAATAATTTTGATATTGTCAAATTTTATTTGGTCAGTCAAAATTGTAGGTACAAACACAATAAGCGATACATATCTGCACGGTGTGCTTGCAGATAACGGCATAAGCGTTGGCGCATACAAAAACGGACTTGATGTTGAGAGCATAGAACGGAAAATTTCACTGAAAATACCCGAAATTTCTTGGATGAGTATTAACATAACAGGCAATGTTATTAATGTAGAGATTAAGGAGAAATCCGAAAAACCACCGATTGACACAGGTACAAAGCCATGTAACATCAAAGCGAGGCGGGACGGAGTTATCACTAAAATCAAGGCTTCGAACGGCACTACCAAGGTGCTCAAAGGTAGTGGCGTTGCAAAAGGAGATTTGCTTGTCAGCGGCTTAAACGAAACTAAGCTTGATACAATCAATTATGTGCGTGCCAAGGCGGAGGTTTTTGCAGACGTTATCGAAAACAGGCAGATAACAATTCCCAAGCATATTGACTATTATTCTGTAGGAGAAAAAAGAGCGAATCGAAACAGACTGCGGTTTCTGTGGCTCGATTTTCCGTGTTCGGTTTCATTCGAATGTTATGACCATTCCGTAAACAGCACACAGTCACAGAATCTTTATGTAAACGAAGTAGTGCTTCCTGTAGGTGTTAGTACACTTACAACTTATGAGATTGTGCCTGAACCTGTGGAGGTCAGCAGGAAAACTGCCGAGCAAATTGTATGCAATGATGTGCTTTTATACGAGCTTTTTGCAAAGCCCGACAGTTCTACGGTAAAGCGGGAAATCACGCTAAGCGAGAGCAGTGATGCCTACAAAGCAAAAATTGATTATGTTTTTAATGAGGATATTGCTCAAAGCGTTGAATTTGATGTGACAGAATAGAGAATTTATGTTATAATATTGTCCGACAGAAAAAGAAATGATAACATAAGTAATTAAAACAGGAAAATATTGGAAATAAGATTTAATAAATAAAAGCGGGGGATTTTGTTGAGAATATTATGTATAGGCGACGTTGTCGGCGGTGTTGGCTGTGCTTTTTTGCGCAGTAAGCTGCCTGCAATTAAAAAATATGAGGGAATAGATTTTGTGATTTGCAACGGAGAGAATTCCTCTGACGGCAATGGCATTACTCCTTCATCGGCTCAATATTTGTTTGACAGCGGAGTTGATGCAATTACCCTCGGAAATCACACGTTTCGCCGCAAAGAATTTTATGATTATCTTGACGAAAATCTTTTCATAGCCCGTCCGGCAAATTTCCCCGAAAAAACTACTCCCGGCAGCGGCATAATAAATGTTGATACCGGGCGCAGAATAATCAGCATAATCAATATAATGGGCACATCTTATATGGACAATAATCTTGACTGTGCTTTTGCCTGTGTTGACAAGATGCTTAAAAGAGCAGAGGGAAACATAATAATAGTTGACTTTCATGCTGAGGCAACAGGCGAGAAGCGCGCAATGGGCTATTATCTTGACGGAAGAGTGTCTGCAATGTTCGGTACTCACACTCATGTTCAAACCTCTGATGCGCAGGTGCTGCCGAACGGAACAGGCTATATTACCGATGTCGGAATGACAGGTACAATTCACTCGGTTCTCGGTGTGAAAAGCGATATCATTATAAACAAATATAAGTCAAAGCTGCCTGCACGCTTTGACCTTGCAAGCGGCGAATGTAAAATGGAGTGTGTGATTTTTGATATTGACGAAAAAACAGGCAAATGCAGAAACGCAAATGCTATGAGAATAGAATAAATTATTTTTATGCTTGGTAAATTTCTGTTACAAACTATTGCAAAATTTTCAAATAGAAGTTATAATGAAAATGTATGTAAATAATGTACATTAAAAGGATGTGCTCAAAATGATTAACGGACAAATCTTAAAGCAAGCAATTATATCCGGAGCTAATAATATCAGCTCACAAAAAAATCAAATAAATGATCTCAACATTTTTCCTGTGCCCGACGGAGATACCGGTACAAATATGTCAATGACAGTTGTTGCGGCTTCAAAAGCACTTGCAGATTATGACGGTTCAAGCGTTGGAGAGGTAGCAGATATTACAGCTTCTGCAATGCTCAGAGGTGCTCGCGGTAACTCAGGCGTAATAACCTCTCTGATATTCAGAGGATTTGCTCAGGGACTGAAAAATATGGATGAAGTCAACGGCAAAAATCTTGCCGCGGCGCTCGGAATCGGCGTTGACGCAGCATACAAGGCTGTGATGAAGCCAACAGAGGGTACAATCCTTACAGTTGCAAGAATGGCTTATGAAGCAGGTATTGCGGCTTCAAAGTACAACAACGAGGCTGTTTATGTTTGGCAGACAATTTGCGACAAGGCAAATGAAGCGCTTATGATTACCCCGGAGCTGCTCCCGGTGCTTAAAAAGGCAGGTGTAGTAGATGCCGGCGGCAAAGGACTTTGTGTTATATTTGAGGGTATGCTGTCGGTGATTAAGGATGGCATAATGGTTGAATATGAGGAGCAGGCTGAAACACCGACGGTTGATACATTTGAAAGTGCGGCTGCTGAATTTGACGAAGAAATCAATTTCACTTACTGTACAGAGTTTATCGTCGGCAGAGAAGAAAGTATAGATGCCGATCCTCAGACTTTACGCGATTATCTTGAAACAATCGGCGATTGTGTTGTTGTTGTAAATGATGATGAAATTATTAAGGTTCATGTTCACACCGAACAGCCGGGCAATGCGCTTACCAAGGGTCTTGAGTTTGGTCAGCTTTTGACTGTCAAGGTTGAGAATATGAAAGAACAGCACAAGAATGTTAAAAAGAGTAAAAAAGCTGAAAAAGAAGTTTTTGCTCCTGCCGAGCCTACAGAAGATGTTGGCTTTGTGGCTGTTGCCGCAGGCGACGGACTCAAAAATCTGTTTAAGGATTTGGGTTGCAACAATGTGGTGTCAGGCGGCCAGAGTATGAACCCGAGTACAGATGATATCTATGCGGCAGTAATGGCAACTCCTGCAAAGAATGTTTTGGTTCTTCCTAACAACAAAAATATTATTCTTGCGGCAGAGCAGACAGTTCCTATGGTAAAGGACAGAAATGTTATTATTATTCCAACCCGCACAATTCCTCAGGGAATGACAGCTATGCTCAACTTTGATCCTGAAATTTCACCGGAGAGCAACGCTCAGCTTATGATGGACGCTGTCGGAGGTGTAGGTACGGGACTTGTAACTTTTGCGGCACGCAACAGTGAGTTCAACGGCAAAAAGATAAAAGAGGGCGACATTATTGCTCTTGAAAACGGCAAGCTGACTATCACCGAAAAAAGCACCGTAAAGGCTCTTGTAAAACTTGCAAAAGATATGGTAACAAGAGACAGCTCTTTTATTACTCTTATCTACGGTGAAGATGTAAGCGAAGAAGATGCTCAAAAGGCGTATGATGAACTTATGGACAGGTTCGGCTCTCGCACTGACATTACCCTTGTTAAGGGCGATCAACCGGTATACTACTTTATTTTGAGCGTAGAATAAAACTAAAGGAGCATAATTTAACAGGTTATGCTCCTTTTTTAATACATAAGGCAAAAAATATGACTTCACTTTATAAAATGCCTGTTTCCAACCTAAGCGGAATAGGCGCAAAGCGTGCAGCTTTGTTCAATAAGCTTGGTATTATGAGCGTTGGAGATTTACTTAATTTTTATCCGCGCACATATGAGGACTGGAGTACAGTCGAAAAAATTGAAAATCTAGAATACGGCGGTATTTATTGCATAAGAGCTGTTCTTGGCGCGCCGATAATTGACGCCCGTATAAGCGGCGGCAGAATTATCTCAAAAGGCTCGGTATACGACAGCACAGGTTCACTGCAAATCGTATTTTTTAACAATCGATATATCAGCCAAATGCTTAAAGGCGGCGAGGAATATTTCTTTTACGGAAGAATAACCTCCGACAGCTTTGGTATGCAGATGGTAGCTCCGACCTTTTCGCCTGTCAGCGACGGAATGAAAATTCATCCCGTATACAAGCAGACAGCCGGTCTTGTTAACAAAACGATTTCCAATGCCGTAAAGCAGGCGCTAAAGCTTTTGCCGCAGAAAATAAACGACCCATTGCCCGAAAACGTGCGCAATGCATTTGGCTTGTGCCCTCTAAGACAGGCTATAAACGATATTCATTTTCCAAGCACGAGGGAGAAGCTTGAAATTGCACGCAAACGTCTTGTAATTGAAGAACTTGTTGTCCTCAATCTGGGAATGAGAAATCTCAAAAGACATAGTCGCGGCATAAGCAACATAAAAATTAGGGACGATTACTCACAGGAATTTCAAACGCTTCTTCCGTTTTCCCTTACAGGAGCACAGAAAAGGGCTGTTAATGATTGTATTTCGGATATTATAAATAAGAATGTGCCGATGAACCGTCTTGTTCAGGGCGACGTCGGTTCGGGCAAAACCGCTGTTGCTGCTTCGGTGTGTTACACTGTACTTAAAAATGGTTTTCAAGCCGCTTTTATGGCTCCTACCGAAATCCTTGCGCGCCAGCATTATAAGACATTTAGTGAGCTGTTTGAGAACACTGACATCAAGGTGGGACTGTTAACAGGTTCACTTAAGGAAAGTGAAAAAAAGCAAATAAGACAAGAGCTTGCAGATGGAACAATCAGTATGGTTGTGGGTACGCACGCTTTGATAACAGATAAAACAGAGTTTAAAAACCTTGGCATTGTCGTCACAGATGAACAGCATCGCTTTGGTGTGGCACAACGTGCAAAGCTGATTGCCAAGGGAGAAAATCCGCATTTGCTTGTAATGAGTGCAACACCGATTCCGAGAACATTAGGGCTCATCATTTTCGGAGATCTTGACATTTCTGTTATTGATGAGCTTCCACCGTCACGAAAACCTGTAAAAACAGTTTTCAGGAGCGCAATTCAGCGCAGGGGTGTGTATGAGTTTATCAGCAGTGAGGTTAAAGCCGGCAGACAGGCATACATAGTGTGCCCTCTTGTGGAGGAGAGCGAGCTTGAAGACGTTGCGGCTGCCGAGGAATACGCCGCAGAGCTTATGCTCAAGGAATTTCCCGACATTCCCGTAGGACTTGTTCACGGTCAGATGAAGTCTGAAGAAAAAGAAAAGGTAATGCAAAAGTTTGTTGCCAACGAATATTCTGTTCTTGTGGCAACCACAGTAATTGAGGTTGGCGTTGACGTTCCTAATGCTTCGGTTATTGTGATAGAAAATGCCGAGCGCTTTGGACTTTCTCAGCTTCATCAGCTTAGGGGAAGAGTCGGAAGAGGCAGTTTTCAGTCGTACTGCATTTTAATCAGCGACAAAGCAGGGCAAACCACAAGGCAGAGAATAGAGATTATGTGCAAAACAAATGACGGATTTAAAATTGCAGATGAGGATCTCAAAATGCGCGGCCCCGGCGACTTTTTCGGAGAGCGGCAACACGGACTGCCGCAGATGGCTATTGCCGATTTTGCCGATATAAAAAGTCTGGAGCTGTCACAGAAAATTGCTGATTATATACTGTTTGCCTACAAGGATATTTGCTGTGACGAACTCCGTTTGTTAAAGGCAGAAATTGACAGGTTGTTTGAGCGTGGCGGACAAAATTCGCTGAATTAATTTATGTATTTGTAAATAAACGAATATTAGAGGGAGATATATGAGAAAAAAATTATTAAAAATATTTTCGATGTTTTTCGCAATTAGTATACTTATTATTTCATCTGTCGCACCTATAGGTGCAATTTCATACTCAAACGATGTAAAAACCGTTTCGGACTCAATTTTGCTTGTGAATATGGATTCCAATCAGGTTGTGTTTGAAAAAGATGCCGACTCTAAGCGCTATCCTGCGTCAACAACAAAGATAATGACTTACATAATTGCAGTCGAAAACATTGATGACCTTGAAAACACAAAGGTTCCAATCAAAAAATCAGTTCTTGATGTTCTTGAGGGTACAGGCAGTTCACTTGCAAATGTTGCCGATCATGTAGGCGAATCAATGACGGTAATTGATCTTTTATACAGTATGATGGTTCCGTCGGGTAATGATGCCGCAATGGTACTTGCCGACTATGTGGGCAAAGGCAATATTGATAACTTTGTAAAGCTGATGAACGACAAGGCTAAGGAGCTGGGTTGCAAAAATACTCACTTTGAAAATCCTGACGGACTTCACGATCCAAACCACTACACTACGGCACGCGATCTTTACAAAATTGCATCATATGCTCTTACGCTTCCTAAGTTTGCAGAAATATCAAATACCAGCACATATTATTGTGAGGGTGACGAATATCCGATAATTACAACAAACTATCTTATAGATGAATATCGCGGCGGCGATTATTACTATATGTATGCCAAGGGAATTAAAACCGGAACTACAGATGAGGCAGGCAGATGTCTTGTTACCACCGCCTCGGCAGACGGCTACTCGTATATGGCAATTCTTTTGCATGCACCGCTTGAAGATAAAGACGGAAATGATACATACGGCACAATGACAGATGCTGCCGATCTTTTCAGATGGGCACTTACATCGCTTGAACTTGATACTATTGCCACATCATCAATGCCGATGTGTGAGCAAAAAGTTAACCTTGCCTGGGGCAAAGATTCGGTTCAGCTGACCCCTGAGCACGACTTTAGTGCAATCGTTCCAAAGGAATACGACAAGAAGAATATTGTAACTGAATACGACATACCCGAAAGTGTAGACGCTCCGCTTGAAAAAGGTCAGATTGTCGGCAAAGCAACAATCTACTTTCAGGAAAGCTCAAGCAGCAACAAACAAGAGCTTACTTCCGTAAATCTTGTATCAAGCGAAAAGATTGAGCGCAGCGGCATATTGTATGTGTTAAATGTTCTTGGCACAGTGTTAAAATCCTATTGGTTTGTTGTGCTGATAGGCGCTATTGTGTTCATAGTGATTATATATTTACTTGTTTCAAAGATTAACCGTCACCGCAATAAAAAGAACAGAAAGGTAAAGCGCTATCGCAACTTATAATTGCCCTTTGCCATTTAAATACAGTGATTTAGACATATGATGCAATATAATATTGCAAAATTAAGTGTAATCTTTTTGTAAGGAAATTTTACTTGATATTATTGCATATTGTGTTATAATTGTTTTATAGAATATTATGTAATAATTGTGAAGGTGAAAATTATGAAGTGTCCATATTGCGGTTATGAAGAAAGCAAGGTAATTGACTCTCGTTCGGCTGATGACGGAGAAAGAATCCGCAGAAGAAGAGAGTGCCTTAATTGCGGCAAAAGATTTACAACACACGAGGTAATTGAAACTGTCCCGATAATTGTTGTAAAGCGTGACAAATCCCGTGAGGTGTTTGACCGCAACAAGCTGACCGCAGGACTTTTGCGTGCCTGTGAAAAGCGCCCGGTATCAATAGAACAGCTCGAAAATATGGTCAACACAATCGAAACAAAGCTCCAGAGCAGTCTTGACCGTGAAATCACCACAATGCAGATTGGTGAGCTTGCAATGGAGCAACTCAAAAATGTTGATGAGGTTGCTTATGTTCGCTTTGCTTCTGTTTATCGTTCATTTAAGGACATTAACACCTTTATGGAAGAACTAAATAAACTTTTGACAGAGAAAAAATAATTTATTAAGATACATCATAACGATGTATCTTAATTTTTTACTTTATAAGAAAATGCCAGAAACCGGTCGGGCGGAGAAGTGTAGATACTATCAAGCTGTCTGCTCGAATTGTGGGCGGCGTCACGCCGCTTTTTTATCGAGGGAAATTTTAATGAAAAGAATTATATTGATTGTGTCAATTTTATTGTTTGCTGTATCTATGTTTTTTACTGTGTATGCATATTCAGATTCGCTTCTTTTAAATGGCGACGTAGACATTGACGGAAGATTGTCAATAGCAGACGGTACAGAGATTCAAATGGGTTTGGCAGAAATAAAAGTATTAACCGCTCAATCTTGAGGGCAAAACATATCACATATATACCTCTGAAGCAAGATGCCAAATTACAAATGGCTCTCTAAAAATTATGCCCGGCTCAAGCTTAGTCCTGACAGGAAACAATGTTTCGTTGAAAAGCGTTAATATTTCACGTTGCGGATAAAAATTGGGCATATATTATTGGAACAGCTTGTGAATTGTACGATAATAAAATTATCGGGTTGAATCAATCAAACTTCGTAAACAGCAAGACTCCGATAATAAAAATTAAACTTAATTTGCCGTCAAACACGCCTATGAACGATACTCTGTATTTAGCGAGTAATCTGAATGGTTGGAATTGTGCCGACAGTGATTACACTTTTACAAGAACCTCAAATACAACTGCCGAGATTATGATTACTGTTCCCGAAAAATTTGACGGTAATATTGAATACAAAGTTACAAGGGGCAGTTGGAACAAAAGCGAGTGTAATGAAAATGGTGCCGGCAATGTGGGCGAACACGGCACACAAAACCATAGTGTTGATATTAGTGGTAGCGGATATAGCAGCATTGATATTCAGGGCTGGACAGACCTTTAAAATTATTTTAAACGCAGTAATCAAATTACTGCCTGCTATAAGATAAACGCCGAGTTTGCAACATTAGATGTGTCACCAGATTATTATATCACTAAATTATTGCTGAACAGAAAAAACAATATTACTCAATAAAGTGGTAATGATAATACAGAGGTGATGTTATG
Source organism: Ruminococcaceae bacterium UBA7127 (assembly GCA_002493005.1). Lineage (GTDB taxonomy): Bacteria > Bacillota > Clostridia > Oscillospirales > Acutalibacteraceae > Ruminococcoides. The sequence continues at coordinate 1,444 of DKXL01000005.1, read as the reverse complement.
GAAAACAAAAATCAGAAAAGCCAAAATAATAAGGGATTAAATAATATTAATAATTCTGATTTTGGAACAAACACAAAGCATAATTATAAAACGGCTGTTGACAATGAATGGATAAGTACGGAGATATTGCCGTTTGATGACAACAGAGAGCGTCGTGACGGTCCCGGCGGAGAGGACGCACGATAAAATTTTATAAGAATAAAGTCACAGGTTCGTGAAAACGGATAAAAAAACAGACGCTCCAAAAGAATGTATATTGAATGTTGGTTCCTTGTAAACAGTTGGGGAAACCCTAAAAAAGAATAGTTTAAATGAACAAGCGGCAGTGTTAAACTGCCGCTTGTTTTATGGTGCACACTAAAATCACATTGGCATATTATATCAATATAAAGAAATGAATTACGGGTGTTTTTAATGAAAAAAAGAGATATAACCACCTTTGGTATAATCGGCGGCGACAAGCGCCAGCTGTTTCTTGCAAAATCAATATCTGATAGCTGTTATGACGTGATTCTCGGCGGTTTTGACAAACTGCAAAGCAACGGTAATCTTGTGCTTGCCGACGTAGAAACTGCAATTTTGGAGAGTGATGCAGTGATTTTTCCGCTACCGTCTGTTCGCACCGACCGCAGTATAAACACTCCGTTTTCAGACAGGACAGTTTTTCTTGATGAAAGAAAAATTAAAGCTCTTATGCAGAAACCTGTATTTGTTGCAATGCGCGACAAATTTCTAAAAGCATACCCACAACTTTCGGATGCACGCGTGTTTGATTACAGCGCAAAGGAGGAGTTTGCAATTCTCAACGCTTTGCCTACTGCCGAGGGAGCAGTTGAGTGTGCGATGAACGGTTACGAGGGCGTCATTTCGGGCAGCAAATGTCTTGTTGTCGGCTTTGGCAGAATCGGCAAAATCCTTGCAAAGCTGCTGAAAGCACTTGATGCAGATGTAACGGTCAGTGCACGCAGACAAGAGGACTTTGCATATATTTCGGCATTGGGCTACTCGTGTGCAGACACTGCATCACTCTCAAGTGTCAGAGGCTATGACATCGTTTTTAACACTGTGCCAAAATTGATTTTTGACAAAGAATTGCTCTCAAATACTGATATAAATACTCTGATAATAGACCTTGCCTCGCTGCCGGGCGGAGTAGACTTTGAGGCAGCTCACAAGTTTAATATAGACGCAGTCAGAGCGTTGTCGCTACCCGGCAAGTGCGCACCAAAAACTGCAGGAGAAATAATAAAAACAACAGTTTTCAATATCATAGAGGAGGTTTACAGGTGACAAAAGCAACCATAGGCTTTGCAATGTGCGGTTCCTTTTGCACCTTTTCAAAAGCGTTGCCACAGATGAAAAATTTGGTTGACAAAGGCTACAAGGTGATACCCATAATGTCGCATAACGCCTATTCAACTGATACCCGTTTTGGCAAGGCAGA
>DKXL01000006.1 GCA_002493005.1 Ruminococcaceae bacterium UBA7127 | reverse complement strand
AAACGTCACGCTGTGACGTTTTTTTACAGTCGGCTTCGATTCCCTCATCTTTTTCGTCCATAAAAATAACGGTACCTAAAAGGTACCGTTATTTTTATGGAGCGGATGAAGGGAATCGAACCCTCACGATCAGCTTGGAAGGCTGAAGTTCTACCACTAAACTACATCCGCATCTCTGCAACGGAATTAATTATATCACTATTCCGTTGCATTGTCAATACTAAATTGTTTGCAAAACTATATTTTTGTCATCTGCTGTTATGTGCATTGCACTCAGCGTATCGGCATTTGCAGAAATAAGTGCACTTGCAATCTGCTCCTCAACCTCACGGCGAATTGTATTTCTCAAATCACGTGCCCCGCTTTTGCCGTTGCAGGATTTGTCAGCAAGATATTCGCAAGCCTTGTCGTCATATGTAAATTTGATATGCTTTTCTGCAAGAGTATCTACATATTCCGAAAGCATTAAATCTGCAATTTTAACAAAGTTGTCCTTTGATAGTGTATTGAATACAATTACCTCGTCAACTCGTGCGATAAACTCAGGGCGCAAAAACTCCGAAAGTGCTTTGAACACCTTTTCTTTTGACGCATCCTCCTGTGTTTTGCCAAAGCCGAGTGCACTCTCGTTGCTTGTTGAACCTGCATTTGATGTCATTATTATTACTGTATTTTCAAAGTTTACAGCTCTGCCGTGAGCATCAGTCACCTTGCCCTCGTCAAGAATTTGCAGTAAAATGTTGAGAACATCAGGGTGTGCCTTTTCGATTTCATCAAACAAAAGCACAGAATATGGACGGCGGCGAACCTTTTCGGTTACCTGTCCTGCCTCGTCATAACCTACATAGCCAGGAGGCGAGCCTATGATTTTAGATACCGAATGTTTTTCCATAAATTCAGACATATCAAGTCTGATTAAGGTTTCGGGTGTATCAAACAACTGTTTACTGAGCACTTTGACAAGTTCTGTCTTACCTACACCGGTAGGACCTACAAAAATAAATGATGCGGGTCTGCGGCGCGGTGAAATTTGAACACGACTTCTTCTGATTGCAGAAGCAAGCACCTTTACAGCCTCATCCTGTCCTATTATCTTCTTTTTAAGCTCATCTTCAAGATCCGCAAGCTTAGAAAGTTCATTTTCTCTTATTCTTGACGCAGGGATACCTGTCCAAAGCTCAATTACCTTGGCTATATCCTCCTCAGACACTCTTGATGTGAGCGTTTCGGGGTCAATTTCTGCAATCTCGGATTCGATTCTTGCAAGACTTGTGTTAACCTCTGCAAGAGCTTCATAATCAATATTTTCCGCATTTGAAAGCTCGTTTTTCTTATCATTTAAACGTAGCTTTTCATCACTGAGCTTATCGTGACGTTCCATATTTTTGTTGCGGAGCGCCGCGCAGGCACAGCTCTCGTCAAGCAAATCTATTGCCTTGTCAGGCAAAAATCTGTCTGTAATATATCTCTCGGAAAGTACAACGGTCTTTCTGACAATATCATCATCAACAATTACACGGTGATGAGCCTCATAGTAGCTCTTAACACCTGCGATTACATCGATTGTCTGGGCGATGGTTGGCTCGCCTACCTTGACCGGCTGAAATCTTCTTTCAAGTGCAGAATCCTTTTCTATGTACTTTCTGTACTCATTAAAGGTAGTCGCACCGATTACCTGTACTTCGCCTCTTGACAGCGCAGGCTTAAGAATATTTGCGGCGTTCATTGTACCCTCATTGTCGCCTGTTCCAACAAGGCTGTGTACCTCGTCAATAAGGAGAATAATGTTGCCGTTTGCCTTTATTTCTGACACAAGACCTTTAATTCTGCTCTCAAACTGACCTCTGAACTGAGTTCCGGCAACAAGCGAAGTAAGGTCAAGCAACTGAATTTCTTTGTTCTTAAGTCTTTGCGGAACATCACCTGATGCAATTCTGAGTGCAAGTCCCTCTGCGATTGCAGTTTTACCGACACCCGGTTCACCGATAAGACAAGGGTTATTTTTTGTTCTTCTTGACAGAATTTGAATTACACGTTCAATCTCTTGATCCCTGCCGATAATTCGGTCAATATTGCCCTCTCCGGCTTTACGCGTCAAATCCTCACAGTAAAGACTAATGTGCTTTCTATTCTTGTCCTTCTTCTCTTTTTTGCCTTTTTGCTGGGTGTTCTTTGCATTGTCACCGCTTGGATTTCCGCCGAAAATATTGTTGAGAAATCCCGGGAACGCCGGAGCACCGTGAGAAAAATCATCATCACCGTCAGCACTGAAGTCCTCCATCTGCGCCGCAAGATTGTCAGCGCCAAGCTGCTCCATCAGCTTTGACATATCGCCGTTCTCCCCCATACTCTGCATGAGAGTGTTCATTTGATCCTGAACATTTTCGAGATCGTCATCGGATATACCCATCTTGCTAATCAAGTCCTCTACGGGCTTTATTCCAAGCTCCTTTGCACAGGTAAGACAATAACCTGTCGTTGGAGCATCTTTTGAATTATTATTTGAAACGAAAACAACAGCCTGTCGTTTTCCGCATCTGCTACAAAGCATAATTTACTCCTTAATATTTTTTATCATTACACATTATATATGCTAATCCATCAAAATTCAATGGTTTTTTGTCGCATTTTATTTGTTTTTATTATCAGTCACTGAATTTTCCTTACTGTTGTACTCTCTGATAAGCTGAAAATATATTTTGCCGTACTGCCAAAGCGCAAACAACATCGTGACAGCTGTTATTGAAAGCAATGCAAGATCGATTGCAAAGTTTTCATAATTAATCACGGCTTTTAAAAACACAATCACACAAACCGAAAAGTAAAATACAATCGTTCCAAGTTTTCCATACCAACCGGCAGCCGGAGGGGTAATTCCCTTTTTGATTAAATCCGCTCCGCCAAGCAACATCAAAACATCCTTTAGTAACAGTGTGATAAGCACCGGCAAAACTACCGGAACATAAATCACCATACACAGTACCACAACAATAAGCGTAAACTTGTCTGCGATTGGGTCAAGAATTTTTCCGAGCGGCGTAACCTGATTGAGCTTGCGTGCAGCAAATCCGTCAAAACAATCCGAAAGTCCCGACAACGCAATTATAATTGCCGCCTGTAAAAAATATTCTTTAACAAAACAATACGCAAACGGTATTATAAGTATAAATCTTATATACGTCAGAATATTCGGTATTGTAAATAAATCCGAGAATTTAAAACTCCATACGTCCTTTTCCATCTTCATTCTCCCCTATATCTGAGAATCTAATATATAATACTAAAGAATTTAAAAATAAATCCATTTGTTATGTAGTTATTAATAAAATCCGTGTCTGATTCTCCTACGCAAAAACTGAAAATATTAACTACAATAAACATTAGTACAATTCCCTCTAAGACGCCTAAAATACCACCGAGGAATTTATTAAGATCATTAATCAGCGGTAGTTTAAACAGCTTGAGCAAATAACGAATAGCAATTTTTATAATTAAAAATATTATAATTCCTAAAATAAAAAAAGCAATTATATCAAAAACATCTGTGACCGCCTTTTTTACTATACCTTCAATAAAATTAACACCGTTTGTCACTGCAGCAGAGCCTGCACTGTAAACTTGCACATCAAACATATCATATATACCCGACACAAAGCCTTTGATCCAATCGGGCAAGGATTCAAGACAATTTACAGCAGCATACTTTTCACCGTTAAGACTGATAATTTGTTGCAAATTTTCTGTGACGGATTCCTGAATAAATGTATCATAGATAAAATCTGATATCATTCCGCTCAAATAGTATGTCACCACTGCCGATACAATTATTCCGAGAATATTAAAGACTGTTACGGCAATTCCTCTCTTTATGCCAATAAATGTAAATAACAGAATTACTGATGATATGATAATATCAGCAATCATTTTTTATCCTCCCCACTGCTTGTACTATGGGCTGTGTCATCGGTTGAGGTATTTGAAAGATCAATAAATCTAACCTGGTTTACACTCAAAACATATGCGTGTTTATCGGATGTGAGAATAATTTTCTTTGAGCCGGTACCTGCATTTGCTGTATACAGCAGATTTCCGTTTTGATTATAGGCATATACTGTGTTGCCGTCTAAAACGGCAATCGTTCCCTTGTACACGGAAATCGAATCCGCCTTGTAATCGGTTGCTATTTTGTACATATTCTCACCGTTATCGTTGAAACCTGACAATTCAACACTTCTGCCGTCACCGCTTCTTGAAAGGGCAAGCGTAAATGTGCTGTTGTCGGGATTAATACAATAATTTGCAAGACTTTTGTCCTCATAACTGTCAGTGATATAATCTTTATCACCAACCTTAATTATATATGAGGCAGTCTGACCGATAACTACGGCACGGTTACTGCTCAAATACTTGCAGTCAATAACTCCGTCATTGGGAATCTTGTAGCTTGAAACAGGTTTATCCTTATCAAAATCAAGTACATAAACGCCGGTAAGCATTGCGCCGTTATCAGTAGTAAATCCACAGGCAATACACCCTGATCCGTCTTCTTTAAGTGAAACTGATGTAATATAATATTCGGAAAAATAGTATTTGTATATTCTGTTGTTATTGCTGTTAAACACATACAGCACACTGAGATAACCGCTTCCCTCGGTAACAAAGCAATATGTACCGTTTGAAGCAATATCACCTGTGTAGATATTGCCCTCAGCCTCGCCCTTAAACAAATTTTTGTCGATACTGTTAACCTCAAAATCCTTAGTATCTATACCATATGTCAAAAACCTGTTTCCGCTTGACTTCATAACCGGAGTTGAGTGACGCAACTGGAAGTTAGCAATCTCACTTCCCGATGAATTCAGCGTTATAAACGAAGTGTCTGACGAATATGCTACATGCCCCTGTGAAACAGCAAAATTGCCCTGACTGACCTCGGAGCCGACAATATTAACGGGATAGCCGTGTCCGGCATTGCCAAGCACGTCGTATGTCCACCATGTGGAAATATTGTCCCAAGTGAGCTTATCACGATTGGCAAACGCAAAAACCAGCAAACCTGCCGCCAAAGCAATACAAATTCCGACAATAATTTTTTTGACCGCCGCAGGTGAGATTTCGGTTTTCTCCTGCTCATAATCATCAAGAGGCATATCCTCATAACTCATTATATCGCGTTCATTTTTAGTCGGCTTGCGCCTTGCATATCTGATTTTATTTTTTTTATTTTTAATATCCTTTTTATCAGACATTTTTTCACCCCTTTATTCGGGTATTTTATAATTCACCTTATTAAGATACAGACCGCATGCCTGAGCAGTCGGGCCTGCGTATTTTCGGTTCTTTTTTTCTATTATCTTGGGTATGGAATCAGGAGAAAACTTGCCCTGCTGAATTCTGAGCAATGTCCCAACCATTATTCTTACCATATTGTAAAGGAAACCGTCGGCTTCAACCTTCATCGTAATCATATCGCCGTCACGAGTAACCGAAAAAGCCTTGACATTTCGGGTCATATCTCCCTTTTCGCGGTTATCAAGCGTGCAAAACGACGTAAAGTCATGCTTGCCAACATAGGCTTGTGCAGCCGCATTAAGCATTATTTCGTCAATTTTATATCTGTAATGCAATGCATATCCGTCCAAAAAGGGATTGCGAACCTCACTGTTCCAAATTTTATATATATATTCCTTGCTAATACAACTGTAGCGTGCATGAAAGTCATCGGCAACACTTTTGCAGTCAAGCACTGCAACTGACTTTGGCAGCCATCGGTTGAGCGCCGCCTTAAGCCTTGCAGGCTCTATTGGATGATGTGTTTTAAGACTGATGCAATACATATTTGCGTGAACGCCGCTGTCAGTACGGCTGCATCCCTTGATGTCAAAATCATCTCCGATAATCTTTGACAAAGCATTTTGAAAAACCTCTTGAACTGTCAACGCATTTTGCTGTATTTGCCATCCGTGAAAGCACTTGCCGTCATATGAAATTGTAAGCAGCAGGTTTTTCATAACACTGCCGGCAAAAGAATGTTGCATATAATCACTCCGCAAATTACAAGTCCCATTGCAGCAAACGATAGCACATCTCTCTTGCTCATATGGATAACTTTCATTCTTGTTCTGCCGAATCCGCCTCGGTAACAACGGCACTCCATTGCTGTCGCAAGGTCATATGCCCGTCTGAATGCCGAAACGAACAGCGGCACAAGAATTGGTATAAAAGCCTTTACACGATGAAAAATATTGCCGGATTCCATATCCGCTCCTCTTGCCTTTTGCGCCTGAGTAATCTTGTCGGTTTCTTCAAGCAATGTTGGCACAAAGCGCAGTGCAAGCGACATCATCATAGCAATTTCGTGCACCGGAAAATGAATTTTTCCAAGCGGCTTCATCAGTCGTTCGATAGCGTCGGTCAAATCAGTCGGCGATGTTGTGAATGTAAGGCACGAGCTTGCAAGAATCAAACAAACAATTCTTATGGACACAAAAATCGCCCTGTTTATACCGTCAAGAGTAATTTTAAGTATTCCCCATTCAAAAAGCGGAGTACCCGTTCCGTAAAACATATTGAGCACCGACGTGATAATAACAATAAAAATAATCACCTTTAGGCTCTTAAAATAGAATTTTGCCGGAACGCCGCTGAGTAAAATAAACATAACGGTGAACAGTATAACAATCAAAAGTGACGGATAAGTGAATGTACAAAAAATAATTACAAGAAATGCCACAAGCATTATAAGTTTTGCACGCGGGTCAAGTCTGTGGATAAGGCTCTTTCCGGGGAAAAACTGTCCAAAGGCTACATCTCTCACCATATCTTCCCCTCCTTTTTGAGCAGAGAGGAAATCTCTGCAAGCGCATCATCAACAGTCAAAATACCGTCGCTTATATCATAGCCCCTTTCTTTGAGCGTCAGCATAATCTTAGTAATCTGGGGCACACGCAGACCGATTTTTTCAAGCTCACTGCCTCTCGAAAAAATCTTTTTTGTTTCATCATACATAACAAGCCTTGACTTGTTCATAACAATAATCCTGTCGGCAACTCTGGCTATATCCTCCATACTGTGAGATACAAGCAGAACGGTATTCTTTCTCTTGTTATGATACTGCACAATCTGGCTTAAAAGCACATCTCTGCCCATTGGGTCAAGACCTGCCGTAGGCTCGTCTAACACCAGCACGTCGGGGTCCATTGCAATTACACCGGCTATTGCCGCACGGCGCTTTTCACCGCCTGACAAATCGAACGGAGATTTAGTGAGCAGTTCGGGCTTTAGCCCTGAAAACTCAGCAGCCTTGCGTACTGCACGGTCAAGCTCATCTGAACTTTTGCCCATATTTATCGCACCAAACGCGATATCTTTGTATACGGTTTCTTCAAACAGCTGATATTCCGGATATTGAAACACCATACCGACTTTAAAACGAATCTTACGGATTTCTTTGGGGTTTTCCCAAATATCTGCACCGTCAAACAGCACCCTGCCGCTTGTTGGTTTAATAAGTCCGTTGAGCATTTGCACAAGGGTAGACTTGCCCGAGCCTGTATGTCCCATAATACCTACAAATTCACCTTTTTTTATGCTGACACTCACATTGTCTACGGCACGTTTTTCAAACGGAGTGCCTACGCCGTAAACGTAGTTGATATTTTCAAGCTCAAGGATGTTGCTCATCTCAGCACCTCCTCAAGCATTGCTACACATTCATCGGCTGTAAGCGGCATTTTTTCAAATTTAATTCCGCATCCCCTCAGCTTGTATGCAAGCTCGGTTGCCTGCGGAACATCAAGTCTGTGTTTTTTGAGAAGTTCAACCTGAGAAAACACCTCTTCGGGAGTGCCCTGTGTTAGCACTCTGCCATCGTCCATAACCACTACCCTGTCAGACAGCACGGCTTCTTCCATATAATGAGTGATGAGCACAACTGTCATATTCTTTTCTTTGTTGAGCTTTATCAGTGTAGACATAACCTCGCTTCTTCCGTTTGGATCAAGCATTGCAGTAGGTTCGTCAAGCACAATACACTCAGGCTGCATTGCAAGGATTCCTGCAATGGCAACACGTTGCTTTTGACCGCCCGAAAGTTTGTACGGCGCATGGTCACGATATTCATACATATCTACTGTTTTTAAAGCCTCGTCAACACGCTTGCGTATTTCATCGGGTTCAATTCCCAAATTTTCAGGGCCAAATGCCACATCCTCCTCAACAATGCTTGCAACAAGCTGATTGTCGGGATTTTGAAGAACCAGGCCTACCTTTTTGCGTATATCGTAAGTTTTATCTTCATCAGATGTATCGTCGCCGTCTACATATACCTTGCCGCTGTCAGGCAAAAGCATCGCATTGAGATGCTTTGCAACAGTTGATTTTCCGCAACCGTTGTGACCCAGCAATGACACAAATTCGCCTTTTTTTATTGAAAGCGAAAAATCACTGACAGCATTTTTTGTCGGCTTTTCTAAGTCACGGTCGTCGTATGAAAAAGAAATGTTGTCTACGCAGATGAATTCCATTAACTACTTCTCCCATATTGCAGTTGAGCCGCACGGCAGAATTAAACCCGTGTCACTCACCTTAAGTCCGATTTCATTGCTTGACACCCTGCCGCCAAATTCGTTTTTGAGCAGTATACCAAGCAAATATTCCATAACAGCAGGCGACAAGCCTGTTGTGTATGAATTTAGAATAAAAAATACAGGGTTATCTGACAACACCTGCTTACAAAGCGTTACGAGCGGATAAAGCTGTTCTTCAAGCTTCCATACTTCTCCTCCGGGACCTCTGCCGTAGGACGGCGGGTCCATAATAATTCCGTCGTACTTGTTGCCTCGTCTGATTTCACGCTGTACGAATTTTACACAGTCATCGACAAGCCATCTTACGGGCTTGTCTGCAATAGAGCTTGATACTGAGTTCTCCTTTGCCCACTGCACCATACCTTTTGACGCATCAACGTGACACACCGTTGCGCCTGCATTCATACACGCAAGCGTTGCACAGCCTGTGTAACCAAACAAGTTGAGTATTTTTAACGGTCTGTTTTCGCTTTTTATCTTTTGTGCGGCAAAATCCCAGTTTACCGCCTGCTCCGGGAACACTCCAGTGTGCTTAAATCCCATTGGCTTTATATTAAACACAAGCTCGCCGTAGCCTATAGTCCAGCGGTCGGGCACACTTTTGTACTGCTCCCAATATCCTCCGCCCTTATTACTGCGGTGGTATCGTGCGTGAGCCGAATGCCAAAGAGGATTTTTTTTACCGGTTGACCAAATTATCTGAGGGTCGGGGCGAATTAAAATAATATCGCCCCAACGCTCAAGTCGTTCACCGTCTGATGTATCAATAAGCTCGTAATCTTTCCAATTTTCGGATAATCGCATTATGCTAATCTTTCCCTTACTACCTGTGCAGCTTGTTCTGCCAGGCTTTGAATTTCTTCATGGCTTTCGCCCTCAAGCATTACCCTTATGAGCGGTTCCGTACCTGATACACGAATTAAAATTCTGCCTCTGTCGCCAAGAACCTTGCCGACACGTTCAATTTCCTTCTGAACCATCTCATCGGTTGCAAAATTCTGCTTGCCTTCAGGAGTTACTTTAACGTTGATGAGCACCTGCGGCAAACGCTTCATAACAGTTGCAAGCTCGCTTAACTTCTTGCCTGTACGCTTAATTATGCTCAAAATCATAGCGCCCGACAGCTGACCGTCACCTGTTGTAGCATAGTCGGACAAAATGATGTGACCGCTCTGCTCTCCTCCGATATTATATCCCTCACGCAACATAGCTTCAAGCACATATCTGTCACCGACATTAGTAGCCACAAACTGCATTCCGTTGTCCTCACAGAATTTGTTAAAGCCCATATTTGTCATTATTGTACCCACAACAGCATTCTTTTTGAGTACGCCGCGCTGTTTCATATCATTTGCGCAAATTGCAATCATATAATCGCCGTCAACAAGGTCGCCGTTTTCGTCAACTGCAAGACATCTGTCGGCGTCGCCGTCAAACGCAAGACCGCAGCACAGATTGTGCTCACGAACATATGCCTGAAGATTTTCCATATGAGTTGAACCGCAGTTATCGTTTATGTTTATGCCGTCAGGATCATCAAACAACATATGAACCTTTGCGCCCAGCTTTGTAAACAGCTTTTCGGCAGTTCTGTATGAAGCGCCGTTTGAGCAGTCAAGGGCAATCTCCATTCCCTCAAAATCACCGTCAATCGACTCGGCAACGTGATTGATATATTCATCAAGAGCCTGAACATCATATGTAACCTTGCCTATGTTTTTGTCATCTGCGATTGCATACGGCACAACGTTGTCAAGAACAATCTCTTCGATTTTATTTTCAAGCTCATCAGGAAGTTTACAGCCTGTAGAGCTGAATATTTTTATTCCGTTAAATTCAAAAGGATTGTGCGAAGCGGAAATCATAATTCCGGCATCAGCCTTGTACTTGCCGACAAGATAAGCCACAGCAGGAGTCGGCACAACTCCGAGAATGTGCACGTTTGCACCAACCGAGCAAAGTCCTGCTATAAGCGCTCCCTCAAGCATATCACCCGAGAGTCTGGTGTCCTTGCCGATAAGTATTGTCGGGTGTTCAACCTCGTCGCTTATAAGCACCATTGCCGCCGCTCTGCCGATGTTCATTGCAAGCTCCGCTGTCAAAAATTCATTTGCAACTCCTCTTGCGCCGTCTGTACCAAATAATCTCCCCATCACATAATTCTCCTTAAAAATATATTTTAGTTATATGTAAAATAATTTTTTAACTGTTTTCACCAAACAAATTCGGCTGTGTAGGCATTGCGTTGATTGCCCCTTTGGGAAAATCATATCCCAAATGTCTGCAAGCCTCCGCCGTTATGCATCTTCCCCTCGGAGTGCGGCTCAAAAATCCGATTTGCAAAAGATACGGTTCGTATACGTCTTCAATAGTGATTGCCTCTTCACCGATAGCCGCCGCAAGCGTTTCAAGCCCAACAGGTCCGCCGTTATAAAAGCGGATTATGGCTTCAAGCATTCGCCTGTCGTTTTGGTCAAGCCCAAGCTCGTCAATTTCAAGTCTGTCAAGCGCCGTTCGGGCACTGTCAACCGTAATCACACCGTTTGAAATCACCTGTGCAAAATCACGCACACGTTTTAAAAGGCGGTTGGCAATTCGAGGTGTTCCTCTTGAGCGTGAGGCAATCTCAAGCGCTCCGTCGTGTTCAATTTTTATGCCGAGTATTCCCGCGCTTCTTTCAACAATTTTTGCCAGCTCCTCAGGAGTATAAAGTTCAAGTCTTAAAACCACGCCAAAACGGTCACGCAAAGGTGCAGTAAGCTGTCCTGCCCTTGTGGTTGCGCCCACAAGCGTAAACTTCGGCAACGGCAAATGATATGATGCCGCCATCTGTCCTTTGCCTGTGATAATATCGATTGCAAAATCCTCCATTGAAGGGTACAAAATCTCCTCAACGGCTCTGCTGAGGCGGTGGATTTCATCGATAAACAGCACATCACCCTCACTCAGGTTTGTGAGCAGTGCCGCTAAATCTCCGGGCTTTTCGATAGCAGGTCCCGAGGTTATGCGAATATTTACGCCCAGCTCATGAGCGATTATGCCCGAAAGCGTCGTTTTGCCCAGTCCGGGAGGGCCGTAGAGCAAAACGTGGTCAAGCGACTCGCCTCTTTGCTTTGCCGCCTCAATAAATATCTTAAGGTTTTCCTTTGCCTTGTCCTGACCGATGTACTCATCAAGCGTTTTTGGGCGCAAAGGATTATCACTGTCAGCCGTATCCTCAGGAATTTCTGCGGTGTCCATTATTCTGTTTTCAAAATCAAATTCGTCCGAGAATTCCATTTTACTCATATATTATTGTCTTCCCATCTGTTTTAATGTCTGTGCAATAAGCTGTTCAACAGGCAATGAACTGTCGAGTAACGCAAGTATCGGTGAAACATCCGACGGTGAATAGCCAAGCACTCCCAATGCCTCGATAGCCTTTGGAATATTGCCTGTGACTGCATTTGCCGCACCCTGTGCAACTGATTTAAGCGAATCATCAGAGGCAACGGATTTTGCAAGCTTGTCCTTTAGCTCCAAAATTATTCGCTGTGCTATCTTCTTGCCGATACCCTGTGCCCTGGTAATAGTTTTTATATCGTCGGTTGCTATAGCCATTGCAACCTGTTCGGGGCTTAGTTCCGATAAAACCGCAATTCCTGCCTTAGGCCCTACGCCGCTTACGCTTATTAAGGTTTTAAAGGTGTCAAGCTCAGCCTTTGTTGAAAAGCCGAACAAATCGACAGCGTCTTCACGAACATTGAGATAGGTGTAGAGCATTACCTCACTGCCGAGCTTTAAAGTCCGCAGGGTATTCATTGTTGTCTGACAGCTATATCCGACTCCGCCGCACTCAACAACGGCAAGTGACGATTCGGTGTGGATTAGCTTTCCTCTTACGGAATATAACATTTTAAATTCCCCTTTTGTACAGTTTCATTCTTAGGTCAGAGCCTGCCGCCTGAGTGTGGCATATTGCTATTGCAAGGGCGTCTGCTGTATCATCAGGTTTTGGAACTTCGACAAGCTTTAGAAGTCTGCGAGTCATTTCCATAACCTGCGGCTTTTTTGCTTTGCCGTATCCTGTCACGGAAGTTTTAACCTGTAAAGGTGTGTACTCAAAGATTGGTATTTTCAGCTTTTGTGCGGCAAGCAAGGTAACCCCCCTTGCCTGTGCAACATTAATTGCCGTTTTTTGATTGGTTTGAAAGTAAAGCTTTTCAATCGCAAGAGCATCAGGACGGCATCGATTTAGAATAGAAAAAACCTCGTCATAAATGTACTCAAGCCGTTGATTAAAATCAGTGCCGGCGGTAGTTTCTATCGCACCAAAGCCAAGCGTTTTGTAAGTATTTGACTGAAAACTGATTGCACCCCAGCCGACTATTGCATAGCCCGGATCAATTCCAAACACTACCAAAGTTATACCTCCGATACCCTATAAAAAGGGCATAATAACATAATTTAATACATTATACCACAACAGCACTGAATTATCAACAAAAAAGATATTATAAATTTGCCGTTGTATGCGTTTATCACTCCGCTCAGTTTATATTAATATTCATTTTAAAACCTATAATGCGTTTGACAGAAAAATTTCATTATGTTAATATATCGCTGTTATAAAATAATAAGCAAAAATTTTAATATATGGTGATAATATGACAACAGAGAATAGCTTTGATGAAGAAAATGAAATATGCAATGATGAAATGTTGAGCATGGCTCAAATCATTGATATTATAAAGAAACTGCAAAACAGCAAACAAAAAGTATATTGCGGTAAAGGTGTTTTTAAAGAATTTACCGTTTCTTTTAATAAAGAAATTACAGATAATGAAATTAAAAAAATTCTCAAAAAGCACCCTGACTTTAAGGTATCCGATGAATATCTTGAATTGCTTAAATTCAGTAACGGAATCAGCTTTTTTGAGTACGGCGACGACTGTATTTTAAGTTTGCAGGAAGCATTTGAGTATTCTGACAATGAATTACTTGACGACGGATATCTGCAAATTGCAACATACGGTGAAGACGCTATATATATGAAATGTGACGGTTCAGAGCGCAATATGTATGTTTCGCTCGAAGGCTTTGGCGATTTGATACCTCTTAATATGTCATTTTCCGCTTTTCTTGAGGCTTCATTGATTTCTAATTTTTCATATTTCTGGCTTTGGGGCACTGATGACTACGATTTATATTAAGGCTTCGCTTCTTTGAGCGTTATTGTTGAGCCGTTATATTTTAAATCTAAATTTTCGCCTTTAGGTGTATATTCGAAAGTATAATTTTGTGAAATTTCCGGAACAAAAATCATAAACGACTTATCGTCCGCAACATACCTTCCCTCAATCTCGGTTGACTTATCGGCACTTTTTATATGCATAGTTGCCGTATCGGCGCTAAATGTCAGCTTAACCTCTGCTCCGCCGTCTAATTTTGCGCTCCATTTTTTGGAGGTCAGCTCGCTTTTATATCCTGATGTATCCGTTGTGCAGGAACAAAACAACAAACATAAAAAAAGCGATAACAATACGACAAATTTTTTCATAAAATTCCTCCTTAACTTTGTATAATACATATTCATTAATACATTTTTTATTACTGATTTACATTTTTGTTATAATTCTTGAAAAGCATAATGATTTTGTGTATAGTTAAAATAAAATGTATGTAAAACTATGGGAGTGAATAATTATGCAGCGTGAAATCACCGAACAACACAAGGTGTTTGACAATAACGGCGAGGTTATGTGCGCAGGCTGGGCAAGATCGCCTGTGTTTGAATATAATAAAGAGCAAAGCAAAAACCACGGCAAGCACTGTGAGCGTGATTGCTATTTTATAAACAACAACGAGATTTCGCTTTATTTGTCCGTAGAAAATGCAGGAATGGAATTTGCAATAAAAATTGCAGTTGCAGACCTAAAGCGCGGCGGTGTTCTGAGCGACTGTGTAATAAAGAAGTTTATGTTCACCAAAAATGAACTGCCCGAATCAGGCACCGGCGGAGAGCTTTTGTACACTGACAAGCGAATCCAGCTACAGCTTACAAACACAACTGACGGCAGATATATAAAGTGTGATTTTATTGACTTTGGCGGACTTAAAAATCTATATTTTAACATAAAACTCAAAAAAGTTAACGGTGAAAGCCAAAATGTGCTTGCACCGTTTGAGCGTGACAGAAGATATTTTTACTTAAAACGATTTGTGCCGAAATTTGTTGCAAACGGAATAATTCGTGTGGGCGGTTTTGAATATTCCTTAAACGAAATAAATTCAACTGCCTATTTTGACTGGACTCGCTACTGCAAACCTCGCAAACATAATTATCAACGCCTGAGTGCAGATTGCTTTATTGACGGCAAACGATTTTCGCTTTGCCTTGCAAGCAGAGTCGGCGATAACCGTTACGGCAACGAAAATTGCTTTTTTCTGGACAACAAACTCGAAAAGCTGTCACAAATCAACGTCAAAAGCACGGGTGGAAAGCTGTACCGACCTTGGTATTTTAAGGCAGGCATTTCTGCGGTGGACATAACCTTTAAGCCATTTACCGTCAAGGGTGAGCCGATGGTTGCCGAGATGGACAAAACCAGCGTTATTTTCGGCAGGCTCTACGGTGAAATCAAGCGAGTTAACATTGAAAATCCGATTATTCTTGATAACGCTCAGGCCCATATGGTTTTGTCGGAGTTTTGACATCGCAACAAAAATGTTTGCACAATATTACAAACAATTTAATTTCTGTTTTCATAATAAAAATTACCGCTGTGTATAAAACTTACACAGCGGCATTTTATTGCTTTGTTATTTAATTTTGTTGCTCGTCGGGAGTTTTGATATATCGTGCAAAAATTGAGATTGTTGTAAGGAAACAAATCAAAAGGTAAAGAAGCAAACCAAGCATAGAGCCAAGACTTATTGTACTGCCTGTTACAACAAACAAAATTGAGAGTACACCCAAAAGGCAACAAATCAATGATGCAACATTTTTGAGATTACGCTCCTTATCGAGCGCACAAAAGAAAAATCCGACTATAGGAATTATAAACAATACAATCATAAACAGCGCCGCCTTCGTCAGACTTCTTCCCAACTCAGCATCGGAAAATGATGCTCCGAGATATGAAAGCATATCCAACACGGAAAGTGATGTCAACACTCCGGTTTTGGGGTCAATATACTGAAGATACGGCATTGTACAAAGCACAATCTCAAAAAGATACAGTATACAAAGCGTAATTCTTAGCCTTTTGCGTGTTTTATTCTCTGCAATTTTATTCATAATAATCCTCCGAAACTCGTCAACAATGTCTATTATATACTATTGTATCACAATTTGTTGAGTTGCACAATAGATAAATGCGTGATATAATTCATATGATAATCTAATTATCAAACACTGATTAGTTTTGTTGAATATATACAATCGTATATCTTAAATACTCTTCGACACATACAACAACGTCAGAGCGTCAGGTATGCAAATGTTTTAGAATTAATCGGTATTAATACAACAACTAAAGGAGCATTTTAAATGAGCTATATTAACGAAGCTGTTGTGTATAATATTTACCCAATCGGCTTTTGCGGTGCACCAAAAGAAAATGACTTTAAACAGGAATACAGACTCGACAAAATATATGACTGGATACCGCATATGAAAGAAATGTCTGTAAACGTTCTTGTTTTTAACCCTTTGTTTGAAAGCACAAAACACGGTTATGATACTATTGATTACAGAAAAGTTGACAGCAGACTCGGCGACAATAATTCTTTTAAAGCAATTTGCAAGACACTGCATAAAAACGGAATAAGAATTATTCTTGACGGTGTATTTAATCACGTGGGCAGAGATTTTTTTGCATTTAAGGATGTTCAGCAAAATCTGCAAAACTCTCCTTACTGCGGCTGGTTTAACAATCTTAACTTCTGGAACAGAAGCCCTTACGGAGATAATTTCAGCTATGAGGGCTGGGCTGGTCATTATGACCTTGTAAAGCTGAGTCTTGATAACCCCGACGTTACAAATTACCTGCTGGACAGCGTTAAATTCTGGATAGATGAATTTGACATTGACGGATTGCGCCTTGACGCCGCAGACTGCATTAGCATTGAATTTTTCAAAAAGCTGAGAACTGTATGCAAATCAAAAAAGCCTGATTTTTGGCTCTACGGCGAACTCACTCACGGCGACTACAGCCGTTGGGCAAACAGCGAAGCACTCGACTCTGCCACAAACTACGAATGTTACAAAGGCATTTATTCAAGCCACAACGACCACAACTATTTTGAAATTGCTCATTCGCTCGGCAGACAGTTTGCAAACGGCGGAATTTATCAGAATATATATACTTACAATTTTGTTGATAACCACGACGTAAACAGAATTGTCAATATGCTCAAGGACAAAAACCACCTTTCAAATGTTTACTCAATGATGTACACAATGCCCGGTGTTCCGTCAATTTATTACGGCAGTGAATTCGGCATAGAGGGCAAACGCACAAATCACAGTGACTATGAGCTGCGTCCGTGCCTTGACCTTGACAATATTCCAAATCCCGATTACAGCTTATTTGAGCATATTAAAAAGCTCGGCAAGGTAAGACTTGCTCTTGATGCGCTGAAATACGGCAAATTTGAAAACGTAAACATAATGAACGAAAAACTTGTTTACAAGAGATTTACAGATAACCAGACTGTCTTTGTTGCGTTTAATCTTACTGACAGATGCGAAAAAATCGGTTTTGATACCGGTTGTAACGCAAAGCTTACCGATGTGTTAAACAACAACGAGGTATTTGATGTTAACGGTTATTATGAGCTTGATATGCAGCCATATTCAACACGTATTCTTGTTGTAAACGACGGCAGCTTCAAAATTGATTTTGACGAAAAAACAGACTTTGAGGCAATAGAGTCTGCCGTTGCAGAAAGTCCTGCTCTGAAAAATGAGCCTGTGACAAATAAGGAAAGCGAAGAAGTTGTTAACACTTGTACACAAGAGCCTATGACAAAAATAGAACCCGGTATGTATCGCCACTTTAAGGGCGGAGAATATGAGGTTATAGGCTTTGCAAAGCACACCGAAACCGAGGAACAGCTTGTAATTTACAGAAATCTTCACGACATCACTCAGCTTTGGGCACGTCCGTATACGATGTTTGCCGAAACTGTTGAAGTCGACGGCAAAACAATCAGAAGATTTACCCCGATTGATTAATCAATATAATTTCAGCGACCGGCACATTCTAAATTGTCGGTCGTTTTTTTTGACAAAATCAAAGTAATAATATCGTTTTATAACAATATATAGAAATAATTATGCAAATATTTGTGTTGATTTTACAAAAAAATATGTTAAAATGAATATGTATGCTTATTAGCTTGGTAATTTACAGCATAAATTTGGGGGTTAAAAAATGTTGAGGGACTTAAAACCGACCGACAGAGTCAGCGGATATGATGTAAGACCCGGTAATTATCTTGTGAATGGCGCAACCGCTGTTCCGGGAGGAGTTAATTTTACCATTCATTCGGTGTACGCAACAGAATGTACTCTGTTGTTGTTCAAGCCCGAAGCTGACACACCATATGCAAGGCTGACTTTTCCTGACTCATATCGTATAGGCAACACCTATTCAATGATTGTTTTTGGTCTTGAAATGACCGAATTTGAATACGCTTACTCATTCGACGGCCCTAACGATGAGAGCAAAGGGTTGATTTTTGATAAGAACAAAGTAATCCTTGACCCATATGCAAAGGCTGTTACAGGTCAGAGCGGCTGGGGTGTTAATCAGTCGCACGAGGGTGTGTATAAGGCAAGAGTTGTTAACGACGGCTATGACTGGGGTAACTTTAAAAAACCGCAGTTGCCGTTTGAAGAGCTTGTAATTTATGAAATGCACGTGCGCGGCTTTACTAAGGATAAATCATCAGGAGTAAAAAATCCCGGCACATTTGCAGGAATACGCGAAAAGATACCATATCTTAAAGAGCTTGGCATAAATGCGGTTGAGCTTATGCCGATTTTTGAATTTGATGAAATGGGCTCATACCGCAACTATAACGGCGAACAGCTCTATGATTACTGGGGCTACAACACAGTTTGCTTCTTTGCACCTAACACAAGCTATGAGTCAGACCACGAACATCATCGTGAGGGCACAGAGCTTAAGGAGCTTATACGTGATTTGAATGAAAACGGTATCGAGGTTATTCTTGATGTTGTATTTAACCACACCGCCGAAGGCAACGAAAGAGGACCGTTTTTCTCATTCAAGGGCATTGACAACAACATCTACTATATGCTCACCCCTGACGGAAAGTATTATAACTTCAGCGGATGCGGCAATGTATTAAACTGTAATCAGCCTATTGTTCAGCAATTCATTCTTGATTGCCTGCGTTACTGGGTAACCGAATACAGAGTTGACGGCTTTAGATTTGACCTTGCTTCCATTCTCGGGCGAAATGAGGACGGCTCGCCTATGGATAAGCCGCCGCTGCTAAAGAGTCTTGCGTTTGACCCGATTTTAGGTCAGGTTAAACTGATTGCCGAGGCTTGGGATGCAGGCGGACTTTATCAGGTCGGAAGTTTTCCTTCGTGGAACAGATGGGCAGAATGGAACGGCAGATATCGCGATGACTTGCGCCGTTTTCTAAAAGGCGACGACCACCTTGCGTGGGACGCGGCACAGCGACTTACAGGCTCAAAGGATTTGTATGACCCCACCTATCGCGGCAACAATGCTTCGGTAAACTTCCTTACCTGCCATGACGGATTTACGCTTTACGATATGTATTCATACAACGAAAAGCATAACCTAAAAAACGGCTGGAACAACACAGACGGTGCCAATGACAACAACAGCTGGAACTGCGGATTTGAGGGCGAAACCGATATTGAAAATGTTAACAAGCTGAGAATTAAGCTGTGCAAAAACGCATTTGCAACATTGATGTGCAGTCGAGGTGCAGCGCTGTTTCTTGCCGGTGATGAATTCTGCAATACACAATTCGGAAACAATAACGCATATTGTCAGGACAACATTATATCGTGGCTTGACTGGAGCAGAAAAGAAAAATACAAGGATGTTTTTGAATTTTTCAAATATATGATCGCTTTCCGCAAAAGATTTCACGTCATTACCGACAACAGCGGAAAATCCACTTGCAGCTTTCCTCCTGTAAGCATACATTCCTGCATACCCTGGAACGCAAAGTTTTATGACGACACAAGAATGGTTGGCGTTATGTATGCGGGAGTGAGCAAAACAAAGCCAAATACCGATGAAATCGTTTACTACGGTATCAATGCATACTGGAACCCCGTGTATGTTGAACTGCCTGATTTGCCCGAAAATTATCGTTGGAAGCTGTATGTAAATACCGGCAATGAAGCAGGCGATGTTATTGTTGAGGATAAAAATATTTATCTTTACGACCGCCGCATTAATATGCAGGGAAGATCAGTGTTTGCCGCCGTTGCCGAAAAGATACTTTAATTCCCGGTCAATGTGACAGCACAAAATTGCAGATTGAACAACTGCTTCTTTTCCGAAGATTTCGAGCTGTTTCCTATAAAGTAAAATAATAATCCTAACCCACACTTAAAACAAGTGTGGGTAATTTTTTTGGTTTAGCTATTGACATAGTGTGTGTTACACACTATAATGTATTTAACAACATAGTGCGAGGTGAAGATAATGGATGAAAAAGATAAAGTATCCGGACTTATTCTTGAATTAAGACGAGGAACGCTTGTGTTGCTTGTACTCAGCCAACTTGAAAAACCTATGTACGGATATAATCTTGTAAAAAGACTTGATAAAGGCGGAATTCCAATCGAGGCAAATACCCTCTACCCTCTTATGCGCAGACTTGAATCTCAGGGATTGTTGCAAAGCGAATGGGAAACAACCGGCTCAAAGCCCAGAAAATATTATGTAATTACAAGCGAAGGTAAATCTGTGCTTGAAAAGTTCAAGGATTATTGGTATTCGTTTTCTAAAAGTGTAAACACATTAATTGAGGAGGATTATGATGAATAACGATTTAATTGAAAGATATATTTATGCAGTTACCAAAAAACTGCCGTTGAAAATACGACAAGACGTTTCTATAGAGCTTAACTCATTAATATACGATATGCTTGATGAGAGATGCGGAGATATTTCTCCGAGTGAAAAGGATATCAGGGTAGTTTTGACAGAGCTTGGCACCCCAAGTGAGCTTGCAGAGCAATACAATCCCGACAAAGACAAATGTTTGATTGGAAGCCCGTATTACTCACAATATGTTTTCGTATTAAAAATCGTACTCATTTGTGCCGCCGGCGGTATGCTTCTTGCAAAGCTTATGAACTGCATATTAGACGGTAATATGCATCCCGTATATGCTGTATTTGACATTATATTTTCAATAGTATTTAGTGTAATAATTGCTTTTGCAATAGTGACCTTCATTTTTGCAGTATTATATCATAAAAAAATAAATGTATTAAATGAGAGCCTTGACAGTCTCCCCCCTATTCCGTCTAATAATACTAAAATTTCTAAAGCGGAATGCATATTCGGAATAGTTTTTTCTGTGATTTTTACAGTAATATTTATTGCCGTACCACAAATAGTTGGTTATGTAAATGTTGATAATCAGTTTATCTCATTCCTCAATATAGAAGCAATACATAACTCATGGTATTTAATTTTAATTTTTGCCGCAACAGGCATTATTAAAGAAATAATAAAGCTCATTGAAGGCACATACACACTAAAAGCTGTTTTTGCGGTTGTTGCTGACGATATAATCAGCATAATTACTGCGATTGTCTGGCTGCTGAATTTTAAAATAGTAAACCCTGAATTTACTAATCAAATTTTATTATTGTCAGGAAGCAACAATCCAGACAGTACTGCAATTATAACAAAATTGTTTGAAAATTTTAATTATTTTTTCCTTGCAGTAATGATGTTCGCATTAACGCTTGAATGTGTAACTACGATTATAAAACACATTGAAAACAAATGATTGTACTAATCAAATAAAGTTAAACGGCTGTCATGTCAGAATAACAAGACAGCCGTTTTTTACGGTTCATTTTTAAAAAAGCAAAATAAAATCCGCATAGATACCGATTTAGTATCTATGCGGATTTTGGCGGAGGACAAGGGATTTGAACCCTCGCGCCGCGTTAGCGACCTACTCCCTTAGCAGGGGAGCCTCTTCACCACTTGAGTAATCCTCCGTATGGTAAAGAATTTAATCCTATAAAATAAAATGGCGGAGAGGAAGGGATTCGAACCCTTGGTCCCTCGCGGGATCACTAGTTTTCAAGACTAGCTCCTTAAACCACTCGGACACCTCTCCGTATATGCTATTGCCGTTTCAGCAAGAATTATTTTATCATAAGTGTCAGACTTTGTCAATACCTTATTTTTAATTTTTCCAGATTAGTTTTCTTGACAAAGTCTTCTGTTTAATATAAAATAAGTATGCTGTGTTATAATGTTTATTCTTTACGGTTTGTTATCTAACAACGATTCAACATCCTCGATTAAAGATAACACATTACAGTAAAATTTTTGATATATGTCGCTATAGCTCAGCTGGATAGAGCGACCGCCTCCTAAGCTGTAGGCCGGAGGTTCGAATCCTCTTAGCGACGCCAAA
>DKXL01000057.1:32262-36775 GCA_002493005.1 Ruminococcaceae bacterium UBA7127 | reverse complement strand
ATAGCCATCGCTCGTGCGCGCGCAGCGTGCTACTGAGCGGGCAATATAAATTATTTTTTATTTGATAGGAGCCATTATTACATTACAGTTGGTATAATTAGCGCTTTGTGTTATTTATATTATACAGTTTGTTGTAGTTTCCTATCAAACAAAAATGGGCTGTTTTTTACAGCCCTTTAATTATGCCAATTTATAAAGTTCCCCGTCCCCGATTTCGATAGCACGCTCAAGCGTATCGGTAAAATGCGAAATATCATTTATATCTGAGTACTGATACCAATCACTGCCCATATATTCATCAGTTTCTTTAAACTGAACGCAAATCTCATACAAACCGTTTTCACGTTTATACACTTCGTATTTATATCGTCTGTCATCAGAATATCTGTCATATATTAAATTGTCTCGCATAATTTCACCTTCTAAATCAACTGTTATCACAGAGTTATAATCGTCTTTAATTAAAATATTTTTACTGATGCCAAACATACAATGTTATCCATCCAATTTACACAATCAGTCATAGTTTCTTATTAACGATATAACCTTGCCAAGAAGGACAACTTCATCAACAATTATCGGCTCAAAATCGTCATTTTCAGGCTGTAATCTAAAATGACCGTTTTCCTTATAAAAACGCTTTACGGTAGCCTCATCACCCACCAGCGCAACCACAATTTCACCGTTTTCGGCAACAGGGGTACGATGAACAATGATAATATCATCATCAAAAATTCCTGCGTTAATCATACTCTCGCCCTGAACCCTCAGTGCAAAAAGCTCCCTTCCTCGCCTTAGACTTTCCGGCACTGGCACATAGTTCTCGATATTCTCCACTGCCAAAATGGGATAACCTGCGGCGACTCTGCCCAAAACGGGAACTCCAAAGGACTTTTCTTCACCGCTGATTTGTATACATCTGTTAACACCGTGTTCACGAGTGATTAAGCCCTTTTCCTCAAGCGCCTTAAGATGGTGATGAACAGTTGATGTAGAGCTCAAACCCGTACCTGCGCAGATTTCACGCACAGACGGAACTCTGCCTTCAGCAGAACGTTCCTTAATATAATCAAATACTTTTTGCTGGCTGGCGCTTAAAGGTTTCATTCAAAGCATCCTTTCAATACATTCGTATACAACGACACTGTACCCCACATTTCAAGTAGGCGGCGTTAATTTTATCAATACTTTTTCTGTCCGACTGTGTTTGCGCGGTTTGTTTAAGACTATTTTAACACATAAATCTCAAAAAATCAAACATTTGTTTTAACTTTTTTAAAATTTTTCGTATTTTTGTTTAAATTCTTCTAAAATTCTTTTAAGTTTATCCAAAAATGATTTGCGGATAGTTTTTTTAATTTTCAGCACACTTTCAATTTAATTTCACATAGTTTTCATATTAATGATGTTTAATATAAGCGTACTCAAAAGACGGAACCGCAACCGTCGAGTATAATTGTTCTACCCTCCTCAATGCAAGCCGACATAGAGGCTTGTAATTGTACCCCTCATTTTTTAAAGAACAGAAAACGCCAGACCTTTAGGGTTTGGCGTTTTCAATTGTTTTAATTATTAAAGCGATATGTGTTGCATATAAAAATGCACTAGCTGGCAATGCCTAAAATTTCGTCTTTGCAAAATTTTGCGAATATTTTTTATAAAACTATTGACAAACTGAATTTTTGGAAGTATACTAACAGCAATAGTTAGACAATTATCTAATTAACTAATTATCAAATGGAGGTATGTGTCATGGGGGATGTATGGAAAGCTCTTGCCGACCCTACAAGGCGCAAAATACTTACGCTGTTAAAGTCGGGAGATATGAATGCAGGAGATATTGCCGCAAAATTTAATATGACAAAACCGTCAATTAGCAATCACCTTAATATTTTAAAGCAAGCAGATTTGGTTGACGCAGAAAAAATAGGACAAAACGTTATTTATTCTCTGAATACAAGCGTGCTTGAGGATATTATGGGCTTGTTGTCAGAGCTGACAAACAGAAACGAATAATGTAAAAATCACACTGTTCAAAATTATATTTACCCACTAAGTTTACCAAAAACGGCATCAATTAATGACTCAATTGCAAATTTACTTCTTATCCGCTCACGATGAGGATTGTAAATATTATTAATTATTTTTTTGTGGGCAGAAAGGCTATGGAATTTAGTATGAAAAAATATTTATTATTGATTATTTCAGTTATCAACACAGCAATCACGGCATTATACCTTGCTCTCATGCCGTCAGGCAATATTCCTATGCACTACGGCATAAATGGCAGCGTTGACAGATACGGCAGCAAATGGGAGCTTATGCTGTTTCCGTGTATCCTCCTTGTAATATCCATTGCATTTTTAATTTATAGCTTTTTTACAAAAAATGATGTTAACGAAAGCAAAAACAAAAAATATATAAACAGAATGATCTGCGGATTATACACGGTTTTCTTTATTTTGCTTTGGACGTTTACCCTTGCTGCTACAAAAGGCATTGAAAATATCGGTGCATTTGTTCCCTCCCTGATTTTAATTCTGATGGGTGCACTGATGATTTTCATTGGAAATATGTACGGTAAAATTAAACAAAACAGTACGTTCGGTATTAAAATACGTGCAACTCTTAAAAGTGAGAGAGTTTGGAAAAAGACTCATCGCCTCGGCGGTTACCTTGCTGTTGTAACCGGCATTATCTGGATAGTATGCGGTATAGTTGCATTTTTTATGAGCACACCATCACTTTGGCTTTTATTCCCCTGCTTGATTGCTATGTTTATTTTCATGGTAATAATTCCGACAATTTATGCCGAGGTGCTATATCACAAAGAAAAACAGAATAACTTTTAACAATTCGAGCAGATAGTATGCTGTAAAATAAAACAAAGGTTGCTCAAGTGTTTTAAACAGTTCTTTATGAAGGCAAAGGCTGTCATCAAATTATGATGACAGCCTTATATTGTTGTATCAAAATCTTCAACTGTATAGGTATATCGCCGATACTTTTATTCCAGCAAAAAATCTGTACTTACCGAGAAGATTTCGGACAATGCTTTCAGTTCTATATCTGTAACATATCTCTCGCCGTTCTCAATTCTTTTTATTGCAGTTTTATCCATATCGATGTCCTTTATCTGCATTTTCTCGGCAAGCAATCTTTGTGATGTTTTTTCAGGCAGATTTTTCCTCAATACAGCAATTTTTTTACCACACAAATTTCGAGTGCCGTCAGCTGCTTTATGTTTAAACATTTTGTCCTCCGTATAATCAATATGAGTATTTGTATGACTCATATTGATTATACGGTTTGCTTGTAGCATAATTGAGTTATTCAATTACTCAATCAAAAAAAGGTGATCTAAAGATGATTATAGATGTAACAGGGATTATTCTCACACCGTGTAGCGGAGGAAAAGAATGTTTAGGTAACGGAGAACTACAGATGAAAACGGAAACTTGATTGAATGCTGTTGCGACGAATGTGACTACTATTTAGAATGCTTTCCAACCGCTATGCTATCAGACAGGCGTTGTGACGCTGCTCGTAATTCGAACAGATAGCCTGATTATATAATCACTTTCACTTCCGACCTTTTTCGAGCAATTTCCTATAATGTAAAAAGCGGCGCGACGCCGCCCACAATTCGAGCAGACAGCTTAATATTATCAACACTTCTCTGCCCGACTATTTTCGAACAGTTTCCTATATAGTAAACAACAGCCCCATTTCGTTTGAAATAGGGCTGTTGTTATTTTAAATATTCATCAGAATGATGTGATAAGTTCAGCAACATACTTCTGAATGCATGTAGCGTCTTTAATAGTAATCACGCCGTCGCCGTCTACATCAGCAGCCAAGAACTGCATTGATGTAAATGACTCTAATTCAACAACATTTTTCATAACTAATGTTGCATCCTGAATGTCAATTTCACCGTCACCGTCAACATCACCCTTAAGCACACTGCCGGTAATTGATGTGCCGCTTGTAACAGAAGCGTTCTCAAAGCCTGCCTGACCACTGATGTCAAACATTTGACTTCTGTCAACAAGTGAACCAAGAACAAGTTCTTTAGGTGATTTGTGATAGCCAAGAGTCAAGCACTCAAGATCAAGATAAACATCTGCTGTGCCTGTGCCGATAATATCAAAGGTTACAGAAACAAATGTGCCTCCGTTAAATTCATATAGCGAAGAAATCTCTGAGAAGTTACCCTTAATATAGTCGTTCTTTGCATTGTATACAAGCTTATCAACATTAGGCATAATTGTCTGCTTGCCGTTAGCCATATTGTTCTCTCTTGTGTATCTAAGCTTAGATGTATCATATCTGAGCGTCCACTGAGCGTCAACAACTCCCATATTAGCGTTAAGCTTATATGTTACAGTAACCTTGCCCTCTTCCTTATTGAATGTCTGAGATGCGGCAGGGAATACATTTGAACTCGCATTAACTGTAAGATTTTCAACAACCGGATCAGTAGGAATTGGCTGTGTTGTTGGCTGTGTTG
>DKXL01000057.1:0-31950 GCA_002493005.1 Ruminococcaceae bacterium UBA7127 | reverse complement strand
CTGTGTTGTTGGCTGTGTTGTTGGTTGTGTCGTCGGTTGAGTCATAGGCTGAGTCGGTGATGTCGGCTCTTCACCGTTCTGAATGTTACCGTTTGACATATTATAGGTGTATGTATCCGCAGACTTGCCGTTTCTTTTAACATCAACCTTAATTGAGCTTGATGAATTAGGCACTGCATTTACTGTAAATGCGCCTGTTACATCATCAGCAGTTGTCTTATAATCTGTGCCGTTTACATTAACTGTAACGTCAGCAGCAGGAACGGCAATACCCTTAATCTGAGATTGTCCTGCAACTGCATATGTAAGCTTAGGAGCAGCAAGCTTAAGAGCAGCCTTAGCGTTTTGGAGCTGAGTAATAGTATTCTGAATAGCTGTCTCGTCTGCTGAATCGCCCTGTGCAATAAGAGCATCTGCTGCCGGCATAATTGCAACAAGTGCCGCAAAACTCTGTGATGTGTAATCAGCGGCAGTCATTGCCTTAACCTCTCTTGCCTCTTGTCTTAAAAGAGCCATACCTGAGAGCGGTGTTTCTTTCTGTGTAACCTCAACGGATTTGCAGTCTGCACTTTTGACTTCTATAATAACTTCGCCTGAAAGACCTGCAATATTATCTGACTGGCTGCCGTTATTGTTTACGATTGCACTGCAGGTTGAAGCGTTCTGCACATTAAATACATAATAGCCGTCTGCGTCCTTCTCGGAAAGAGCTTTTCCGGGCCATGCGCCGTTAAACTCTGTGTTGCCATCCCAAACATAAAGGTTTACCGGATTTCCATCGTATGTTTTAACTCGAATTAATACTGATTCGTCAGTCGGATTATCTCCGCCGCCCAGTGTCTCTGTTGAAATAACCTTTGTTGAGTAATCGTTTGCAACCTCAAGATAAGTAACACCGTAAAGATTTGTTATGTCACCACTCTTTGTGCCGCTGCCGTTGTTCATTACAACATTAAACTTCTCTGTTGTATCAATATGAAGCACATAGTTGCCTTCGCTGTCTTTTTCTGTCATTTGCTTTCCGGGCCAAGCTCCGTTGTGTTCGGTGTTTGCACCTGTCCATACATAAGCATAAGGAGCATTACCGCTCAAAGACTTAACATGAAGCTCTGCCTTTTTTGCCGGATTAGTTGTCGGCTCAGTCGTAGGCTCGTCAGCAGATACTTTTTGGAAAGTCGCAACGCTCTTTGAACTGCCCCTCTCGTTTTCTGCCTCGAGAACAATTTTGATTGTATCACCGTCGTATGCAGTACCGCCGATTGTAAATTTGTCGCCGTCTTTAACAATGAACTTGTTGCCGCCGTCAACAGAACACTTTGCAAAATCACATTCCTCAAGACTTACTGTAACAGTTTGTGAACCCTTAAACTTCGGCTCACCCTGAACAGACATAATCGGTCTGCCGTCCGGCTCCTGAATAAGGATTGTGCCGTTGGCGCCGCTGTTAAATGTTACCTTGCCGCCTGATACTACTGATGATGACTGGTCGTAAGCATTAACAAGAGCCTGACCGTCATTCCACAGCTTTGATACGTCAATAGTAATTGTTGAGTTTGCGCTTGCAGCCACAACAGCAGCAGCCTTGTCCTCAACACCGTTTTTGCTGTAGGTTCTGCCGAATGCAACACCGGAGTTTGCATTTAGCTCAATGTTTTGACCTGCACCGATAGAAACATGGTTGTTTCTGAAGGTACCTACCTTTTGCCAGTGAGCAAGAACCTTTTCATCCATATTGTTCCAGTTCATATCACTTCTGAGTGAGTGACCCGAACCGCCGTTTCCGTCAAATCCAATGTTTGATGAGAGTGGACGATTTGTTTCATCGCCGTAGAATACCTGGATTCCGCCCGGCAGCAACATAAGAGCTGAACCTAAGTAAATCATATCTCCTCTTGCAAGAGTAGAGTCGTGAGAAGAAATGTAAGAAAGCTGATTAAATTTATCGTTTGAGTTGATTGAATCCGCATAATTTGAATATACACCCGCAAGCTTTGACTGAGCAAGCATGCCGCCGCCCGTTGTCTCAAAGTTAATCATTGAGTCAAAGCCGCCCTGTGTGTAGTAGGAATCGTATCCCCAACCAAGGTTATGATCCCAGCACTCGCCTGTCATCCAGAAGTCCTCGTCCCAATCAGCACCGGGCTTGTTTGGATTATTCTTACGCCACTGCTTGAGTGCGTCAACGCAGGTTGTCTTTAATGTGTTCCATGAAGCAAGGTCAACGTGCTTTGCAGTATCGCATCTGAATCCGTCAACACCATAATCACGAACCCATGTTGAAAGCCAGTAAGAAAGTGTATTTGTAACAGTTCTTGTCTTGCCCTTGCTCTGGAGATATGTATCAAGCTCGTTTGTTTCCTGCTCAAGTCTGTTCTCTAATTCCCACTTTGTTTTGAGAAGCGGAGGAATATCGACTGTTGCAGTTGACTCTGTCATAAAGTCAGGCAAGCCCTCAAGCGATCTTGTCAGATCAGAACCGCCCTCAGGTGTATATCCCGGCAAACCGCTGCGGATCCACTGAGTACCCCACCATCTGCCCCAATCATCAGCTGATGTCTTAAAGTCGATATGACTGTTTACATCGCCAACGTTATTGAGCTGGTATTTAAATTCTGACGCACCGCTTAACAGTGTACCATAATTGTATTCCTCCATATCGGCAACATTGTTGTAACCGGTATGATTCATAACAATATCAATAATAACTCTGATACCCTTTGAGTGAGCAGTATCTACAAGAGTTTCAAACTCTTCCGGTGTACCAAAGTTTGCATCTGTGTTTGTGTAGTCGAGCACATAATAGCCGTGATAAGAATAATGAGCAAAGCCCTTACCCGAGTCAACATAGCCGTGAATCTGCTCATAAGGTGCAGAAATCCAAATAGCATTGATTCCGAGGTCAGTGAAGTAACCGTCGTTTAATGCCTGTGTGATACCGACAAAGTCACCGCCGTGGAATGTTCCGGGCGCTGTGTCCCAGCCTGAAAGCGGATTGCCGTTGGCATCTGTTGCTCTGCCGTATGAGTGGTCGTTTGATGTTTTGCCGTTCTTAAAACGGTCTGTGAGAAGAAAGTACACTGACGCATTGTCCCATGTAAAGTTATCGTCGCCTGCTGTAGGAGCCGATACCTCTGCTGCATTGTCCACTGTTGCTGCACCAACACCGGTAAATGCAAAAGACATACAAGTCAGTATGAGGCACAAAACCAAAACAAGGCTTGTACACTTTTTCATACCATTTCTTTTCATGTGTTTGATCTCCTTTCAAAACTTCTAATATTTTGTGGAGGTTAATCCTCCAATCATATTTATAGTAACATAATATAACTGCAAGAGCTACAACAATAAAATTAAAAAAGCAAAAATAGCATAATAAACAAGTTGTTGACAGTAAATCTATGCAATATTTAGGCACCAAAAGGCGAAGCTGCCACAATAGCATTATATACCCGCAACATTTCACATCTTTTTTTGCTTTTATAAGCAGAGAAAGTACTGCACACAAAATAAAAAACAACTTAACAGCGACAGCATTTTGGCTCTCCACCGCTTTTACGCTGTTTTCTGCAAAGAAAATAAGGGACAAGCCATTAAAGCCTGTCCCTTAACTATTAAGCTGAACTTATTTCTTTGGCTTAGCCTGTTTTTCTACAACTGCATCTCCCGCATTATCAGAGCTAAAATTGTAATCCTTGCCGGGGAAAATAGCATTAAGAATGATGCCCGCAAGCGATGCTACGGCAAGCGGTGAAAGTGTAATCTGAGCACTGCCGATTGCAAAGCTTACTGTATTTGCCGAAAGACCGAGTGCACATACAAGGATAACAGCAGCAACAATAAGGTTGCGGCTCTTTGTAAAATCAACTTTGTTTTCTACAACATTTCTTACGCCAATCGCAGAAATCATACCATAGAGCACAAATGAAATACCGCCGATAATGCAGCTTGGGATTGAACCGATAACTGCCGAAACAATCGGGAAGAACGACACGCCAACCGCAAAGCAGGCGGCAATTCTGATAACTTTTGGATCATAAACCTTTGTGAGCGCAAGCACACCTGTATTTTCGCCATAGGTTGTGTTTGCAGGACCTCCAAACAATGATGCCATAGTAGTCGCAATACCGTCACCGGTAAGCGTTCTGTGCAAGCCCGGATCCTCAATATAATTTTGACCTGTAGTTGAACCGATAGCGCATATATCGCCGATGTGCTCCATCATTGTAGCAAGTGCAATCGGAACGATAGCGATAATTGAAGATGCAATCAATGCCCCGTTAGAAAAATCAACGCCGCCAAACACTGTTTTATCCCAAAATACAGGAACACCAATCAAGCCCTCGGGACCAAAGATATTGCCCTGCGAAATATTAGTGCATATTGTGCCGAGCTTGCTAAAATCAAAGATTGGTACAAGCTGACCTGCATCATTCACGCCGCCCGCAAACAACCAAGGTGCTGCTTCCATAAGACTTGGATTTGCCTGTGCCATAAAGTAAAGCACAAGTCCTACTGCATATGAAATCACAAGACCAAGGATAATCGGAATAATTTTTGCCATTCCTTTGCCCCAGATATTAAAAATTATAATAACTGCCAGAGCAACTATTGCAAGCGTCCAGTTTGTGGTGCAGTTGCTAACCGCTGTCGGAGCAAGTCCAAGACCGATTGCAATTATGATAGGGCCTGTTACAACAGGCGGGAAAAATCGCATAACCTTGTTGATTCCCACGCCCTTGATAATGGCGGCAAGAATAAGGTATACAAGCCCTGCACAGGCAACGCCCAAACAGGCATAAGGAAGCATTTTGGCAGGGTCACCGTCACCCATAGCAGTCACAGCACCATAGCCCCCCAAAAAAGCAAATGAAGAGCCTAAAAATGCAGGCACCTTAAATTTTGTGATGCAATGAAACAGCAATGTGCCGAGGCCTGCCATAAGAAGCGTGGTGGAAACGTCGAGTCCCGTAATAATAGGAACAAGAATTGTTGCGCCGAACATTGCAAACATATGTTGAATACCCAAAATTATCATTTTAGGTTTGCCAAGAGTCCTGGCGTCATAAATTGCGCCGTTGTTTTTGTTCATCTCAATCCCTCTTTTAATTAATTTAGCAGATTATACTGCCATATCATTTTAATTATATATTTTTGTCTTGTAAAAATCAATAATTTTTTGACGTTTCTTGTAAAATTATAGAGAATTATTGACAATTAACACCGTTGTTGGTATTATAAAAGTACAATTTATCATTGGAGGTAACCATTATGTCGGTTTCTTATATGACACATCCGCTTATAAAACACAAGATAACACTTCTCAGAAAAGAGAGCACAACAACCACTGAGTTCAGAAGCCTAGTTGAGGAAATTGCAATGCTGATGGGATATGAGGCGCTTGCCGACCTCGAAACAACAGAAATTACAATAAAAACTCCCATTGAAGAAACTTCTCAGCCGGTTATTCAAGGCAAAAAACTTGCTGTTGTTCCCATTTTGCGTGCAGGGCTTGGAATGGTGAACGGAATTTTGGCGCTTGTTCCGTCGGCAAGAGTAGGGCACATCGGTCTTTACCGCGACCCTGAAACTCATATGCCTCACGAATATTACTGCAAACTGCCTGATCCTATTGAACAGCGCCAGATTGTCGTTGTTGACCCAATGCTCGCAACAGGCGGCTCGGCTATTGCCGCTGTCGATTTTATCAAAAAGCACGGCGGACAAAAAATCAAGTTTATGTCAATAATTGCCGCACCCGAAGGAGTCAAGGCACTGACCGACGCTCACCCCGACATTCAGCTTTACGTAGGTTGTCTTGACCGCTGTCTTAATGAAAATGCCTACATATGTCCGGGTCTTGGTGACGCAGGTGACCGAATTTTCGGAACAAAATAATCCCCCTCCCGCAGTCAAAACTGTGGTGTTATCATTAATAATTTTATATGTAAAACAATAAACGAGTCGATATATATCGGCTCGTTTTGTTTGGTTTATTTTTCATACTGTTTTTGATGCATAATGTAATCAATCAACTCTGCCACACCGTCATCATTGTTGGAAGCAACAACCACATCTGCATATTCCAGGCACCTCGGCGACGCATTCTTCACCGCCGCACCAATGCCTGCAAGCAGTATCATATCTGCATCGTTGTCGGCATTGCCGCAGGCACAGATACTTGCTGTGTCAATACAAAGCTCATCACATATCCGCTTTACTGCGTTCGCTTTTGTCGCGTCGGTGTTCATAAATTCAATAAAGTTTGCGGAAGAAGACGTAATATAAACTCCGCTTATACACTCGGCACACTTTTGCCATATATGTTCACGCAAATCTTTGTCGGGACAAACAATTTCAACGCTGTCAAGCTCCAACCTGTGCTCAAAAATAAAAGCACGCATATCTTCAATATGTCCGTGGGAGGCTTTCACATAATCAATATACGCCTCGTTATCGCCGTACTTCATAGGATTATTAACATAACGCACATCGGTGTAGGTGAGTCCGTTAATAAACGCTTCAAAAATCAAATCGTATTTCGCGGTAATCTCAAGTATTTTGAGCACGTCCGTTTCATCTAAAAGACTTTGATAAACACACTGTCTTTGTGCATTGTGAATTGCCGCACCGTTCGAGGAAACAATATAGTTTATCCCCTCAATCTCAAGTATGCTGTCGGGCATTGAAGCAAACGGTCTGCCGCTTGCAACAACCACCTCAATACCACCTGCAACGGCTTTCTTTATTGCCTCTTTGGTTTTGGATGACAATGTGTTTTGGCTTGTAAGAGTAGTGCCGTCGAGGTCAAGGGCTATCAGCTTTATGTTTTTGTTAACCATAATGTTCCTCACAACTCTTTTTGACAAAATCCGTTCATATAGCACTCATCACATTTTGCATTTCGAGCGGTGCATACTGCCCTGCCGTGCAGTACAAGTCTGTGGCAAAAATCATTACTTTCGTCAGGCGGCAAAATATCCCGCAGGGCAAATTCTATTTTTTTCTGGTCGGTCAAGTCGTGAAGTCCGAGCCTGCGTGTAATTCGTATACAGTGAGTGTCAACCACCACGGCGGGCTTGCCGAAAATATCGCCGCACACAAGGTTTGCCGTTTTTCTGCCAATTCCCGGCAGCTTTATCAGGTCGTCAATGTTATCGGGCACAACACCGTCGAAATCGTCACGCAGCATCTTTGCCATCTCCACGATGTCCTTGGACTTTGTTTTAAAAAGTCCGCAGCTTTTTATATATTCTGCAACCTCCTCGGCAGACGCCGAAGCAAAGTCATCAACTGTTTTAAATCGTTCAAACAGCGCAGGGGTAACCATATTCACCCTTGCATCGGTGCACTGCGCCGCAAGTCGGGTTGCAATCAGCAGCTGCAAAGGGTCGGTATATACAAGCGAACAAATAGCGTCGGGATACTCTGTTTTGAGTGCCTCAACTGCTTTTGCCGCAATCTGTTTTTTCGTCATAATATCACCTGATTATAGTTTATCACAAAAATTTTGCTATTGCAATTTTGAGTTTAAATTGTTAAAATCAAATCAGGAGGGCGATTCTATGTATAAAAATTATATTTTTGATTTATACGGAACTCTTATAGATATTAACACAGATGAATGGAGCAGTGAAATTTGGGATAAAATGGTTGTAATGTACGGCTACAAGGGCGCACATTATACATCAAGTGAGCTTCACGACGAATATTCAAGACTTGTTGAGCATGAAAAAAAGTCTGTATTAAAGAAAAATCCCGACACCAAGGTTGTTGACATCAAGCTTGATAAGGTATTTAGAAAG
Source organism: Ruminococcaceae bacterium UBA7127 (assembly GCA_002493005.1). Classification (GTDB taxonomy): domain Bacteria; phylum Bacillota; class Clostridia; order Oscillospirales; family Acutalibacteraceae; genus Ruminococcoides. The sequence continues at coordinate 24,148 of DKXL01000057.1, read as the reverse complement.
CTGTTTACCCAAAAAGGAGCAAAGGTTACAAAATCACAGGTATGGTTTGTTGCGGAAGCGTTCAGATGCTTTTCAACCAAATACATCAAGCTGTATGACGGTGTAATTGATTTGCTTGACACGCTCAAAGCAAAAGGCAAAAAGATTTATCTTTTATCAAATGCACAGCGTTGCTTTACCGAAAATGAACTTAATATGCTTAATCTTACAAAATATTTTGACGGAATTTGCATAAGCTCTGACGAAGAATGCTCAAAACCCGACTCAAAGTACTATCAAATCCTTTTTGACCGATACGGTCTAAAAAAGAACGAATCAATAATGATTGGCAACGATTATCTGAGCGATATCGGCGGCGCGGCTGATTTCGGAATTGACAGTCTGTACATTCACCAGAGCATTTCCCCCGAAATTGAGGGCGAACTGAGGAGCAACTACAGAGTTATGGACGGTGACGTATTTAAGATTAAAGATTTAATAATAGCATAAAACATTCTTTCATCGTATAAATTTGCCCAAAATGCAAAAACTTATAACGGTGAGATTATGAAAAACAAAAACAAATTGGCGGACTCAGTAATACAGCCAAATCCTGATAATCTTGAGCTTAACACCTGCTCAACGTATGACTGCACCGGACTTATTCCGGCAGGATTAACAAATGAAGCTGAGGCAGAGGCATATGAGGAGCTTTTTCCGTATATTACTCCTCCCTCGCCTCCAAATAAATAACGCAACTAACGCAACAAAGGCACACCAAAAAACGGTGTGCCTTTAATCTTTTTTAGCATCTGATAAATTCACCTGACATATAATTTAATCGCTTTAAAACATCATACAATATCGAAAATTACATCTCAGTTACGATTTCATTAATTGTCTTTCCGGGCGGTATCATCGGAAGTACGTTTTCGTCAGGACTGATTTGGCAATCAACAACAACAGGCTTGTTAAGAGCTAACGCATCCTGCAAAACATCCTTGACCTGCTCCGGCTTTGTGATGCGCATACCGTCAATGCCGAACGCATTTGCAAGCGCAACAAAGTCTGTTGCACGGTGAGGATTAGTCTGTGAAAAACGACTGCCGTAAAACAGCTTTTGCCACTGACGAACCATACCGAGTACAGTATTATTCATAACAACAATAACAACAGGCAGGTTGTACGACTTCATCGTAACAAGCTCATTTAAATTCATATGGAAACTGCCGTCGCCGGTGATAAGGAACACTCTCTTGTCGGGATAAGCGCACTGTGCGCCTATTGCGGCGCCCATACCAAATCCCATAGTGCCCATACCGCCTGATGTAAGCAGGGTTTTGTTCTTTTCGATTTTGCTGTACTGAGCAACCCACATCTGATGCTGACCGACATCTGTTGCAATAATATCACTATCGTTTTTGATTTCATTGACAGCCTGCAAAATCTCCTGTGGCTGCGGATACTTACTTTCAGGGAGCTTAACGTCATCAAAATGATGCTTCCACTCTTCAATTTGTGCAATCCAATCAGGGTGATTTTGCTGTTCAAGACCAACAGTCAGAGCAATTAATATCTCCTTGATATCGCCGAGAATATACTCGTCAACCTTAACATTCTTGTTGATTTCTTTTTCATCAATTTCAAGCTGAACAATCTTAGCCTGCTCGCCGAATTTTTCACGGTCACCTGCAACACGGTCGGAAAATCTTGCGCCGCAGGAAATCATCAAATCACATTCGGCGGTAGCCATACCTGTTTCATATCCGCCGTGCATACCGATATTGCCGACACACAAAGGATGGCTTGCAGGAATACAGCCAAGTCCCATAAGCGAACAGCAGACAGGAGCGTCAATAAGCTCGGCAAAAGCCTTGAATTCTTCACTTGCGTTGCCGCTGATAATTCCACCGCCTGCATAAATCATAGGCTTTTTGGCGTTTCTAATCATTTCCTGTACAACACGGATATTCTCTGGATTTTTAATCTCTATTCTCATAGGTTTTACAGGACTATACGGTTCAAACTCGGTTTTGTTTGCGGTTATATCCTTCGGCACGTCAACGAGAACCGGACCTTTTCTTCCGTCCTGAGCAAGTGCAAATGCCTTGCGCAGTGTATCAGCCAAATCTTCAACTCTTTGGACAAGGTAACTTGCTTTTGTTACCGGTTTAACAATGTTAACGATGTCAACCTCTTGAAAGCTGTCTCTGCCAAGCTGGTCGGTAGTAACATTGCCTGTAATTGCAACAAGAGGAATACTGTCGATATTCGCAGTTGCAAGACCCGTAACGATATTTGTAGCACCCGGTCCTGATGTTGTCATAACAACACCGACCTTTCCGGTCGCACGCGCATAACCGTCGGCGGCATGAGAAGCCCCCTGCTCATGCGCAGTAAGAATATGATTAATTTTATCGCTGTACTTGTAGAGAGCGTCATACGTGTTGAGCGCCGCACCGCCCGGATAACCAAACACGGTGTCGACTCCCTGCTCCACTAAACATTCACAAATGATTTCTGCACCAGAAAGCAGCATAAAATCTCCCCTTTTAAGCGTAAAGTAGCATATTAAAAATTTAACGCTACCTTTTATTTTACTTGTTTGTGCAAAACTTGTCAATACACAAATATTATTGACAAAACACACTAATAACTGTGTACAACCAATTAACCGATTCTTTATAAATCAAAAATTTTTAACAAATTCGCTCATTGCGGCAACAGTCTTTTTGCTTGCAAGCTCACAGAAATTTACAAAATCCATCCCCTTGTTTTCGTCAAGGTCATCGGAAATTGCCCTGATAATACCGTACGGTGTAGCGTAGCTATAGCAAACGTGCCCGATTGCGGCACCCTCCATTTCACAGGCAAGAGCACCGAATTCATCGTTGATTCTCAGGCGCTGACTACGCTTTGAAACAAACATATCGCCGCTTGCAACAATGCCCTGCTCAACCTTTGTGTCGGGAATAGTCTTGCACACCTGTGCAAGAGTATTGCTGATATTTTTATCACATTCAAAAAACATAACCGTTTCGTTGGGAAAAGACACCTCTCCCTGCTTGTCGCCAAGGGCAGTTGTGTTCATATCGTGTTCAACAGCCTTTGTCGCCACAACAATATCTCCAATGCTCACAAGCGGTGACAAAGAGCCTGCAACACCGCTGTTGACAACTGCCTCAGGATGATATTTCTCAAGCAAAACCACCGTGCACATTGCGGCATTTACCTTGCCCACACCGCAAACCACAACGGCAATATCCTTGCCGTGAAGCTTTCCTGTAGTAAAGTTCATTCCTGCAATAACCTCAGTTTGCGTGTTCTCTGCAAGTGCAATTAATCCGTCGGCTTCAATTTGCATAGCGCATATAATTCCAATCATATGAATTCTCCTGTCAATCAAAAATTGTCTGTCTGATACATAATAATCGATAAAGCGGTCAGCGGTGCGGTTTCGGCACGCAAAATGCGCTTGCCGAGCGTTGCAGCCTGTCCGCCGTTTGCAACAACCAAATCAACCTCACTCTGTTCAAATCCGCCCTCACTGCCGATAAACATTCCGACAGTTTTTGGTTTGTCCAAAAGTATTTTTTTGACAGACTCACCACCTATTTCATAAAAGAAAATAGTTTTTTCATTTTCTTTTGTAAGCTCTGCGGCTTGTTCAAATGAAACACAGCTGCAAACCTGCGGAATAATTCCGCGCCTGCTCTGCATTGCAGCCTGCAAGGCGATTTTTTGCCAGCGCGCCTGCTTTTTTACAAGCGATTTTTCGTCCGGCCTTGATACACATCTTGCCGAAATCATCGGCACAATTTTGCTTACGCCAAGTTCAGTACATTTCTGGATTATATAATCCATCTTATCGCCTTTTGGGAGCGCCTGATACAATGTTACAAACACATCCGGTTCGTTTTCGCACGGCTTACTTGATATTACGTCCACCACAACATCGTTGTTAATAAACTCGGTAATCCTACACTCATACTGCGTTTGGTTGGGCGTAACAACCGTGAGTTCCTCGCCCATTCTCATTCGCAAAACCTTTGAGATATGCTTTGCATTTTCGCCCGTTAAAATATATTGATTTGAACAAATGTCCTGCTCCGCAAAAAACCAAGCCATAGCTAATCCTCTTTTATCATAATCTATACATAATAATATATCAAAAATCAAAAATAATTGCAATACAAACGAACAGATGCTATACTGATATGCAATTGGAATACGGATAAATCAGATTTTTTCGGAGATGATATAATGGTAACTTTTACCGATTTGGACATTATAAAGCTATTGAGAAGAAACAACCTTGACGCAGACACCTTGCAGGAAAAAGTTGTTGAAAAGCTAAGAGCAAGAAACATAAAACTTGCTACCGCAGAAAGCTGTACCGGCGGACTTATCAGCGAACGCATAACCTCAGTAAGCGGCGCAAGCGAGGTATTTGACTGCGGAGTTTGCTCGTATTCAAATGAAATCAAACATAAGGTGCTCGACGTGAGCGAGGAAACCCTGTCGGTTTTGGGAGCCGTATCCTCCGAAACTGCAATGCAGATGGCAGAGGGAGTGCGCAGACTGGCAGATGCAGACCTTGCAGTCAGCACCACGGGAATCGCAGGGCCTACGGGCGGAACACCCGAAAAGCCTGTCGGACTTGTGTTCTGCGGCATATGCACAAAAAACAAAACTTACGCCATAAAGCTCCTGCTTGGTGGTAATATTAACAAAACAAATTCCAGAAGCTATATAAGAAAACTAACTTCCGACGCAGTTTTGTTCACGATTTTGAGTATATTGTAAATGTTTTAAAAATAACTTGTAAAAATTTAGTTTATGTGTTAGAATTATTTTGTTACTGTGGTGATGTGTGGCATTTTGCGCCCAAAACCATAGATTTAAAATTTAATATCCGTCAGAATGGAGTTGATTTTTATGGCTAGAAGCGCAGGTGTCCTTCTTTCGATCACTTCGCTTCCGTCCCCCTACGGAATAGGCACCATCGGCAAAGAGGCTCGCAAGTTTGCTGATTTTCTTAAAAAATCAGGTCAAACAATTTGGCAGATTCTTCCCGTTGGACCTACAAGCTACGGTGATTCACCGTATCAGTCTTTCTCGGTTTATGCAGGCAATCCTTACCTTATTGACCTTGACACTCTTTGTGAAGAGGGTCTTGTTACCAAGGAGCAGATTTTGAGCTACGACTGGGGTTCAAATGAGTTTGAGGTTGACTACGAAAAAATCTACAACAGCCGTTTTGAAGTTTTGAAAATCGCATATGATAACTTTAAAAAAGGCGACCAGAAAGCTTTTTCTTCATTTAAACGCAAAAACAGCAAGTGGCTCAAAAACTACGCTCTCTATATGGCTGTTAAAAAGAGCTTTGATATGGTTTCTTGGACTGAGTGGCCGGACGAAGAAATCAAAATGCACGAAGAAGCTGCTGTAAAACGCTATGAGCGCAAGTTTAAAAACGAAATTGATTTCTGGAAATTTATTCAGTTTAAATTCTATGAGCAGTGGGAAGCTTTCCGCGCTTATGTAAACGGTCTGGGCATCAAGATTTTGGGCGATATGCCTATTTATGTTGCAATGGACAGTGCGGACACATGGGCTAATCCCGAGCTATTTCAACTTTATGACGACGGTGATCCTATAGCAGTTGCAGGATGCCCGCCCGACTACTTCTCAGAAACAGGTCAGCTTTGGGGCAATCCGCTTTATGACTGGGATTACCTTGAGCAAGTCGACTATGAGTGGTGGTTTGAGCGTGTAAAAGCGGCTTCAAAACTTTTTGACATCACCCGTATTGACCATTTCAGAGCTTTTGCAAGCTACTATTCAATTCCGTATCCTGCCGAAAACGCAATTAACGGCGAATGGATTGAAGGCCCACGCATCAAGTTCTTTGAAATGATGGAAGAGGCAATCGGCAAGATTGACATTGTTGCCGAGGATCTCGGAACTCTCACTCCTGATGTAACCGAGCTTTTGGAGCAGACAGGCTTCCCGGGAATGAAAGTTCTTGAATTTGCTTTTGACAGCGGCGAGGAAAACGATTATCTTCCTCATAAATATACAGAAAACTGCGTTGTTTACACGGGAACTCACGACAACGATACCCTTATGGGTTGGGTTGAAACAGCAAAGCCCGAGGATGTAAATTACGCAAGAAGCTATTGCAATATGGCGCCGGACGAGCCGTTTAACTGGGGACTCATCCGCACTGCATATGAAAGCAAGGCTGATATGGCTATCATACCTCTTCAGGACATTCTTGGTCTTGGCAAAGAAGCAAGAATGAACATTCCGTCAACTTTGGGCGGCAACTGGGTATGGCGACTCGACAGCGAAGCTCTCACAGATGAGCTTGCAGATAAATTAAAATCAATGTCTGTAAATAGCGGACGACTGGAGGATTAAAAAATGGGTAATATTATGGAAAAGCTCGAACTCACAGCTAAGTCTATGTACTGCAAAAAGGTTGAAGAGCTCACTCCTTCCGAACTTCATCTTTCTCTCGGTAAGGCTGTAATGGGCGAAATCGCTGACAACTGGGCAGCAAGCAAGGCTAAACACAACAGCGAGCGCAGAGCTTACTACTTCTCTGCAGAATTTCTCATGGGCAGAATGATGTACAACAATCTTTATTGTCTCGGAATTCTTGAGGATGTTAAGAAAATGCTCAAGAAAAAGGGCGTTGACATCAACGTATTTGAAGAAATTGATGACGCGGCTCTCGGTAACGGCGGTCTCGGTCGTCTTGCGGCTTGCTATCTTGACAGTGCTGCAACTCAGGAGGTTCCTCTTGACGGTTACGGCATTCGTTACAAATACGGTCTTTTTAAGCAGCTTATTGAAGACGGCTATCAGGTAGAAATTGCTGATAACTGGCAGAGATTTGAAGATCCTTGGTGCATTCGCCAGGAAGACGAGGCTGTTACTGTATCATTTAAAGATCAGACAGTTAAGGCTGTTCCTTATGATATGGCTGTTATCGGTTGCAAGACAAACAACATTAACACACTCCGTCTTTGGCAGGCTGAGGCTGTTGAAGATTTTGACTTTACAGCATTTAACAATACAGAATACGACAAGGCTGTTAAGGAAAAGAATGATGCAGAGAATATCTCAAAGGTTCTTTATCCAAACGACAACAAGTACGAGGGCAAGGTTCTCAGATTAAAGCAGCAGTATTTCTTCTGCTCAGCTTCACTTCAGGACATTATGCGCCGCTACAAGGCTAAGCACGGCAACGACTTCAGCTTCTTTGCTAAGGAAAATGCTATTCAGCTTAACGATACACACCCAGTATCATGCGTTCCTGAGCTTGTAAGACTTCTTATGAACGAGGGTCAGAGCTTTGACGAAGCATTTGAAATTGCAAGAAAGACCTGCGCTTACACAAACCACACTGTTTTGGGCGAGGCTCTCGAAAAATGGCCTGCTGACCTTATGACACAGGTTATTCCTGAAATTTACCACATCATCTGTCTCATTGCCAACAAGTGCCAAGAAGAGCTTACCGCTAAGGGCGTAAGCGAGGAAATGAAGGCTAAGATGCGTATTATCGACGGCAATGTTGTTCATATGGCAAGACTTGCAACATATGCAGGCACATATGTAAACGGTGTTGCTCAGCTTCACACAGAAATCCTCAAGAACGACGTTCTTAAAGAGTGGTATCAGGTATATCCTGAAAGATTCCTCAACAAAACAAACGGTATCACACAGCGCCGTTGGCTTGGTCTTTGCAACCCTGAGCTTTCTGCTCTTATCACAGAGAAGGTTGGTTCTGACGCTTGGCTCACAGACCTTTCACTTCTTTCAAAGCTCAACGATTGTATGGACGCAAGAACAATCAACAAATTCAACACAATCAAGAAGAAGAAAAAGGTTCAGCTTGCTGAGTACATCAAGAAGATGGACGGCTATGATGTTAATCCTGATTCAATCTATGATGTTCAGGTTAAGCGTCTTCACGAGTACAAGAGACAGCTTCTTAACGCTTTCTCAATTATGACAATCTATTTCAGACTCAAGGATAAGAAGCTCACAAACTGGACTCCTACAACATTCATCTTCGGTGCTAAGGCTGCTCCGGGTTATGCAAGAGCAAAGGCAATCATCAAGTACATCAACGAGATTGCAAACCTTGTAAACAACGATCCTGAAACAAAAGATCTTCTTCAGGTTTACTTTATTTCTAACTACAACGTATCTTATGCAGAAAAGATTGTTGTTGCTGCTGATATTTCTGAGCAGACTTCAACAGCAGGTCTTGAGGCATCAGGTACAGGTAATATGAAGTTTATGCTCAACGGTGCAGTTACACTCGGCACATGGGACGGTGCTAACATCGAAATCGCAGAGTGCGCAGGCGTAGAGAACGAGTATATATTCGGCGCAAGAGTTGAAGATATTGAAAGACTCAAGGCTGAGGGCTATGATCCTAAGGCTATCTACGACGCTAACCCTGAAATCAAGAGAGTTATCGATACTCTTATCGACGGCACATTTGATGATGACGGCGCTCAGGGCGAGGGTAGCTTCAAGGAGCTTCACGATGCACTTCTTAAGGGCACATCATGGCAGGTTGCCGATCATTACTTCCTGCTTTATGATCTTCCACTTTATGTTGACGCAAAGATTAAGGCTAACGCTGATTATGCTGACCGCAAGGCATTCGGCAAGAAGTGTCTTATGAACGTTGCCAACGCAGGCAAGTTCTCATCTGACCGTTCAATCTTAGAGTATGCTAAGGAAATTTGGCACACAAGCTACAAGAAGTAATTTATAATATTACGCGTTTAAGGGACTGCTTTTGCAGTCCCTTTTTTTGACTCTTTATACAATTTCACTGTGTGACGTTGCATCCAATTCGAGTAGATAGCGTGATATTTTTATACGTCATTTTCCCGACAACGGCAATTCATTTTCGGACGACTATGGTCGCCCGTGGCAGAAACGCCAAAGCGGTGTGCGGTTATTATTCCATTTTCCCACGTTTTGCGGCGGCGTGACGGCAACGTGACGTTGCATCCAATTCGAGTAGACAGGTTGATATGTTTTCATACGTCATTTGCCCGACAATAAAAATTTGCGTTAGTCGATTCTTGCGTTAGATTTAGAAAAATGTTTGCACCGGGCTACCAAGCTAAAGCGGTGACGCGAGAAATCTACTCGAAGCTAAAACATTTGACTTTAGAGGTGTATGTCATTTTGAACAGTCTTTTAAACCTAACCCTATTCATTCTTATATTTGTTTGCAGTGGAATTTAATCTAAATCTATTTGTTCTTTGTCATCTCTTCGTGGTCAGCCTTAATTGCCCTGTACAAGCTGACGCTGTCCCAGTCCTTGTTGGTAGGAGTAACAACTGCCTTTAACGGTATTCTGCCCACACCGCACTTTAAAAGTGCCTTTATGAGCAACTCCATACTCTTGTTTGTAAAGTTGTGCATAACAAGCATTTCTTCGTCAAAGCCGTCGCCGCTGTATTTTTCAGGCAATGGCTCAATGTCCTTTATCCCGGCAAGATAACCGACAGGCTGATTAAAGTCCTGTTTTTCAACACTTTTAACTGCAATTTTAAGCGGCATCAGTGCAAACTTTGCTTTGCGCAGTCTGTCGTCACTAAAATTATAAAACAATGCAATTTCTCTCATTTTATCACCAATATCAGTCGGTATCAAGCTTGAGTACCGCCATAAATGCCTCCTGCGGCACTTCAACAGAGCCGAGCTGGCGCATACGCTTTTTACCCTCTTTTTGCTTTTCAAGCAGCTTTTTCTTTCTGGTTATATCGCCGCCGTAGCACTTTGCAAGCACATCCTTGCGCATAGCCTTTACGGTTTCGCGCGCAATAATCTTTCCGCCGATACAAGCCTGAATCGGAATTTCAAACAGCTGTCTTGGGATTTTCTCCTTTAGCTTTTCAGCCATTTTTCTTGCTCTTCCATATGCCTTGTCCGCGTGAATAATAAACGAAAGTGCATCGACCACCTCGCCGTTGAGCATTATGTCGAGCTTAACAAGGTTACTCTGAACATAATCCTTAAGCTCATAGTCAAAAGAAGCATAGCCCCTTGTGCGCGACTTAAGCGTATCAAAAAAGTCATAGATAATCTCGGCAAGCGGTAAAATGTAGTGCAAATCCACACGGTCAGCGTCAATATACTGCATATCAACAAATGTTCCCCGCCTGTCCTGACAAAGCTCCATAATGTTGCCCACATATTCCTTTGGAGCATAGATGTGAGCATTGGTAACAGGCTCCTCGGCAAGCGAAATCAACGACGGGTCGGGATAATTCGTCGGATTGTCAATCATCTCTACCGTACCGTCGGTGCGTGTAATCCTGTAAATAACGCTTGGAGCGGTAGTAATCAAATCGAGCTGATATTCACGCTCGAGCCTTTCCTGAATAATCTCCATATGCAAAAGGCCAAGAAAACCACAGCGAAAACCAAAACCAAGCGCAACCGAGGTTTCAGGATCAAACGAAAGAGCGGCATCATTGAGCTGAAGCTTTTCAAGTGCGTCCTTAAGGTCGCCGTATCTTGCGCCGTCAACCGGATAAATGCCGCAGAACACCATCGGCTGAGCTTCACGATAGCCGGGAAGCGGCTCTTGCGCAGGATTTGAGGTAAGCGTAACAGTATCACCCACCTTGGCATCCGCAAGAGTTTTAATCGAACCCGAGATGTAACCAACCTCGCCTGCATAAAGTCCGTCTGTTTTTTCCATCTGGGTTGCGTGCATAAATCCGCATTCAACAACATTAAACACACTGCCCGTTGCCATAAGCTTGAATTCATCGCCCGGATGGATTTGACCCTCCTTGAGCCTTACATATATAATAACACCTTTATAGCTGTCATAATAGCTGTCAAAAATCAAAGCACGCAGCGGTGCATTGATATCTCCGACAGGCGCAGGAATATCGGTTACTACCTTTTCAAGCACCGAATGAATATTGATGCCTGCCTTTGCCGAAATCTTCGGAGCATCCTCGGCAGGAATGCCTATTACATCCTCAATCTCCTGAATAACCCTGTCGGGGTCTGCACTTGGCAGGTCAATTTTATTTACAACCGGCACAATCTCCAGTCCGCCGTCAACAGCTAAATATGTGTTAGCGAGCGTTTGTGCCTCTATTCCCTGTGATGCGTCAACAACCAAAATTGCGCCCTCACACGCTGCAAGCGAACGAGAAACCTCGTAGTTAAAGTCAACGTGTCCGGGTGTGTCAATCAAATTAAAAAGATATTTTTCACCGTCATCTGCATCATAAGTAACGCTTACGGCTCTTGCCTTAATCGTAATTCCGCGCTCACGCTCAAGCTCCATATCATCAAGCAACTGAGCCTCCATATCTCTTGCAGCAACCGAATTTGTATGCTCCAATATACGGTCGGCAAGCGTGCTTTTGCCGTGGTCAATATGAGCAATAATGCTGAAATTTCTTATTTTATCCTGTGGAAAAGACAATCTGGATCCACTCCTTGTAATCTACCTTTTAATGTATAGAATAAGTATATCATAACACAAAATTTTTCACAAGTAAAAACATTGCTATGCACACATAAAAATGATACAATATAATATAGCAAATTTGAATTGAGGTATTTATATGACAAAGGGCGAAACAGCAAAAAATAATTTTCTTATGGGTTACAACTGTACACAAGCTGTTGTGCTTGCGTTTTGTGAGGATTTCGGACTTGATAAGGACACTGCGCTTATGCTTGCCTCTCCGTTTGGCGGCGGAATGGGCAGATTGCGTGAAGTTTGCGGAACTGTAAGCGCTATGTATATGATTTTGGGTCTTGCACACGGCTATACTAATCCCAAAGCAAAGGATGAAAAAGCCTCGCTTTACAGGGACGTACAAAGCCTGGCGGCAAAATTCAAAGAGGACAACGGCTCAATCATCTGTCGTGACCTGTTAAATCTTCGCATAAAAGGCAAGGATAATCCCGTTCCGTCTGAACGCACAGATGAATATTACACAAGCCGTCCATGCCCTGAGCTGTGCCGCTATGCCGCTGATTTGATAGATGAATTTTTAAAAAACAAAAATAAAGTATGACATAATACTGATATCCGATCAAAATGCCGCCCTGATGCTTAATGCATCAGGGCGGTATCATTATTTGTTCTGCAATTTATTATTTGCTTTTTGCCGCTGTCTTTTTCTTTTTTATGATGTAGGTATAAACACACAGGAATATAAATGTTGCGGCGCACACTGATGTTGCGGCAAAACCAATCCAAAAGCCCTTTGGATAATATTTCAGGCATATAGTGTGCTCGCCCTGTGAAAGCTTTAATGCAACCAACGAGCCGCCAATCGGAGTAATCTCGGCTTCTTTGCCGTCAACTGTTGCAGTCCAGCCCTCTTCATACGGAACAGAGGTATAGAACACGCCGTTCTCGCTTACGTTGATTGTACCCTCCATAGAGTTACCTGTGAGCTTTGTGGTCTTCATAACATCACGGTTCAGCTTTTCATAACCCTGCTCGAATACATCTTGGTCAAGCATATTAACATATACTTTTGCCGTACCCGACTGGCCTTGCTCAAGAGTAGCAAAAACCGAAATCGTGTCGCCTGCCTTTGCTTCACCGATGCACGCAATGTAAGAACGTCCCATACCGTAGGTCGGAGTCTGTGACGCATTGTTTATCATAACAGTCACGTCATCGCCGCCGTCAATGTCTGCATACATAAAGTAAAGTCCGTCCTTTTGAGCGGTATAATTCCACTTAACGTGAGGAGTAATGTTTGTATCTGTACAGCTGTATGAATATCTGCCATAGTCTGTCTTGTTGACAGGGAACTGGGAGTTATCAGTGTGACCTTGAGAGGTAACCTCCAGCGGAACATAAACATTGTTTTCTATACCGGTTGCATATTTAAAGAACTCGTTTTGCTTGTCAAACGGATTAAACTGATCTTCGTTGTCGTTCTCAGTCCACTTGAGCAGGTTTTCGTCAACCATAAAGCCCATCGGAATGTAATGATTATTTTTCAAGAGCTTAACGTTACCCGACGAATAAGCCGTTGTAAGATCATAGGTGTTTCTAAAATTACCGTCACGGGCAATTATATATTTTAGATTCATAAACATATTGGTAACAGGGGAAGATTCCGCATAGGTATAGCGGTTACCGCTCTTCCAGCCCATCATACCAAAGTTTTCGTAAAATCTTGTCATATCAACGTTAGCCATAGAGTTGAACATTGAAAGACCGTTAAACCTGTTAAGCGAGCTGTCGTTAAGGGTTTGAGTTGACGTCATCTCGGCACGCCACAGCTCGGGAGTGTTTTCTTCAAGACTGTTCATATAGTCAATAGCATTTGCAGTATTCTCTTCACCGCGCGGATACTCAAATGTATCTGTAACCGTTGTGGTTTTGACGCCCATATAAGCCGTCACACCGCTTTCGCCCACAACAATTATCATCAGCACAATCAAAAGTACCTGCTTGGGAACAATTCTTCTTGTATAAAGCAAGGTCACTACAAACAAAACAAGTGCAATAATTGCAGAGCCGATTATTGCGTCAGCCTCTTGAATACCTATTGCAAACAAAAATACCAGTGTTGCAAAACACGCGGCAATTATTATATCCCAGCTTGTACTGTGTTCAAGCAGCGTATACGCCCTAAACGCCATCACAACAACCACAAAGCTGATAAGATAGCTGAAGCGGTAAGGAATCATATTTGTAAAGTGGAAGCCGTGCCAAATATAATCAAGCTGTCTGATAATACAGCTTATTATCATAAACGCCAAAAGTGCGCCGTCAACAATTTTCTCCTTAAGGCTGATTTTTTTGCTTGTAAAAAATACAATGCTCAACATTAGTGCGGCGATTCCGCAAGCAATATTCGGCAGGGCATCAGCCTCCTTGGTTGCAGGCGGAACAAATGAAATAAAGTTAGACAATATCTGCCTTATTGCATCAAGTGTACCGGCAAGGTCATCAGTTGCACCAATATTAATATCAAATGTTTTTGGGAATGAACTTCCCGATGCGTTGGTGTTTTGCAGACCGAAAAATGCAGGCAACAGGAAAAACGCAGTAAGACCTATTGCTATGAATGAGTAAATACCTGTTTGTAACAGCTTGCGTGAAAATGTCTTAAAGCCGTCCCACTTTACTATGCTGTATGCAATAAATGCAAGCAACACAAAAATACAGGTAAAGAATCCGATATAGTAGTTTGCAAGCAGCGAAAGTGCCAGCGTTACAATATACAGCCTGAATTTACCTTCGGTAAACAGCTTGACAGCGCCCAGCGCAACAAGCGGAGTTATGCACACTGTGTCAAGCCAGATTGTGTTCCAGTAATATCCCATAAAGAATGCACAAAACGCAAAGCAGCAGCCAAATGCCACAAGCGACCAGTCATTCTTTTTGTATACGCTGCGCAAAAAGATGGCTGTGAACATTCCCGAACACGCAATCTTGATAACTACAGAGAACATCAAAAACATTCTCAGCATATCAATGCTGTTGTAGTCAAAAAATGTGCTTGGCAAAATAACCGTAACAAAGTTAAGCGGGCTTGCGAGATAGTAGGACATAAGCGCAAAGTAGTTTACACCTGCACCCTGAGTCCACGACCAGAACAGCGATTCACCGTTTTTCAGCTTGTCCTGAAAGTCAACAAGAAACGGAAAATACTGATGCCACAAGTCAGTAACAAGAATTTGTTTACTTCCAAAGGGCTGTACATCCATAATTGCAAATGCTGTCAACATAAGGACAAACGGAACCGCAAATGCAAGTATTATAAAAAGGTTGTTTGAGAAAAATCCCTTAAGCCTGCTGCCAAAACCTGTTTGCTTAAGCGATGATTTTTCTGTGGATTTTGCAATGGTCATAATGAACCTCCGATATTGCATTCTAAAAATACGTAATATAACTAATATATTTTAACACGAATTTGCGCCAAGGTAAATAAAAATTGCATAAAAATATTAAAAAAAATAGACTTTTTCGTTTTGCTTTGCTATAATAAATGTAATTACGGAAGGATGATGAATGTGAAAACCATAGATTTAGTTGTTCCTTGCTATAACGAGGAAGAAGGTTTGGCAAATTTTGTTTTGGAAACCAACAAGGTTATTGACACTTTGCCTGCCTACAGCTTTAGATATATTCTTGTAAACGACGGCAGCCGTGACAAAACCTATCTTGTTATGAAAAAACTTGCGGCAGAGTTTGACAATATAAAATATATTTCATTTTCACGCAACTTCGGCAAAGAAGCCGCAATGTATGCAGGGCTTCAACATACAAGCGCCGATTATGTTGTGGTAATGGACGCTGATTTACAGCATCCGCCCGCACTGTTTGGACAGATGATAGATGCTCTTGAAAACGAGGGTTTTGACTGCTGTGCCACAAAGCGTGACGAGCGAGAGGGAGAAAGCAAGTTCAGAGGCTTGTTTTCAAAAATGTTCTTTGGCTTATCAAACAAACTCTCCGACGTCAAAATGCCCTATGGCGCAATGGATTACCGTATGATGACCCGTCAGATGGTTGACTCCATTCTTGAACTCAGCGAAGTTCAGCGCTTTTCAAAGGGAATTTTCTCATGGGTAGGCTTTAACACCAAGTGGATTTCATTTAAGACGGTTGACCGTCAGCTTGGCACAACCACCTGGAAGTTTTCAAGCCTGTTTAGATATGCTATCGACGGCATCACCTGCTTTTCTGTTGCTCCGCTCAGATTCACCGCCGTTATGGGCTCAATAATTTTCCTTATCTCGCTGATTTACATTATTATAACTCTCATTCAAACTTTGTTTTTCGGAATTACCACACCGGGTTATGTCACCACGCTTTGTGCTATTCTGTTTATGGGAGGCATAACCGAGATGTCAATCGGCATACTGGGTGAATATATCGGCAGAATATATATGGAATCAAAGGATCGTCCGATTTACATTACAAAATTTTCGAACTTTGAGGACGAGCACAATGAAGAAAGGAATCTTTAAAATATGATAGATTTTTTAAAAAAGTTTTTTGACATAAAATTCTGGAAGTTTATTTTAGTCGGAATTTTAAACACCGTTGTCGGAACAGGACTTCAGTTTTTATTTTTTAATCTTTTCGGTTGGGCAGATTGGATTTCATCAACTGTTGGCATGATTATGGGCAGTATTTTAAGTTACTTCCTCAACAAGTATTTCACCTTCAAAAACAAAGAAAAAGGTTGGAAACCTGTTGCAAAATTCGCACTTAACATTGCCGTTTGTTATTTAAGTGCTTACGGCATTGCATTTCTGTTTAAAGAATATATTTGCATTGCATATTCGCTCACAATGTTTGGTTGGGATGTTAAAACATTCGCAGGTAATGCTTATATGCTAGTCGGCTCATGCCTGTTTGTTGCATTCAACTACATCGGTCAAAGATTTTTCGCATTCAAAGAAAAATAATATAAAATATAATTTCATAAACTTACAAAAGGGACTGCCTCACTTATATTAGTGAGGCGGCCCCTTTTCTGCTTTTATACTGATTTTGCTTAATCAGATATTTTACAGCAAACTTTCAACGTCCTTGTTCTGTGCAATCTTGCCTGCCTGCTCAATCAGCTTGTTAACCTTTGACTGATAAACATAGCCAAGCGACTGTCCGTTAACCGATGCAACGTACTTGTTGTCGCCTGCCTTGTAATAGCTTACGGTGTCGCTTGTGCCGTCCTCGGAATAAGTGTATGTCACTGAGAACACCGGAGAACCGCTCGTGTCGGCAGATTTAACATCAATAAGTTCAAGCATAGCAATGTTTTGATAGAAGGTCGAAAAACGCTCAAGCTCAATCTCCTTGCCGCCGCATTTAACCGTGGTGGTTGAGGTTGCGGATTCATCGTCCCCGCTTGCCTGCACTATGTTTAACTCAAAGTCATACGTCTTGCTTCCGTCATTTACAGAAATTTTTGACAGCGCATTCATTTTGGGATAGAGCACATATTGATTAACAAGGTTTTCGTAGCTTGTATCAACCCACGGAAGCTTTTGGGCAGAGATTGTATAAACAACCTTGCCGCCGTTTTCCATAAGTGAAACATTGCCGTTGCTGTCGGGTTTTGACGCGATAAGGTCAACCGTTATATCGGGATAAACTGCCTTTATGTGTGCATAAGGCTTTGCAAGCCCTAACTCAGAAAGCTGACCGTCTGACGGATTTACCATCCTTACACTATCAGCGTACAATCCGCGTATAGCGCCGTCAACCAAGCTGCTTTCGTTTTCATCAGCATAGCAGCGTACGGGACTTGTCATAACATATGATGCAGAAACCTTATTGCCTGTATTTGGTTCCAACACAATTGTATCTGCAAAATTTGAGCCGGAGATTGTAATTGAAGATGCTTTTGCGTTGGTATCGTCAGACGCAGAATCATTTATTGTGAGACTCATAAGATCGGTAAGACCATAATCAAACGCAGCAACTGCAGAGGATTCAACAAGATAAACTTCATCGCCGTCGCCAAACTTTACATAAGTGCCTGCGCCCTGTGGTGCATCATCACCCACATAAATAACGCTCTTTGTTTTATCAGTATAAGTAACTGTTGCAGTTGCTCTTGGCTTGTCAATTCCATAGTCACCGGCCTTACTCTTGTCAAGAGTCATAACTCTTGAGAAAGTCAAGCTTGACGCATTGTTCGCAATCTCGTCTGCAATGCCTCCCTGCAAGTCAAAATCCTCGTATCCTACAACAGTATATACGGTTGTGTCAGTTTCTCCCTTGTCGTTCTTCGGAGTGTGAGAAGTAATATCAAGAGTTCCCTTTTTGTTTTCAAGATGGATTTTTGAGATTTGGGCAGGCTTATATTCAAGAAGCGTGCCGTAGCTGTTGTTCTCAATTTCGCCCTTGTCGTTAGTCTTTACATCTGCTTGATGAACACCGTCTTTATCAACAGAAACGCTCATCTTAACGCCCTCGTCATAGGTTGCTGCACCACCGCTGCCGTCGCCCTTTGGAATAAAAATCAGCAGCAGCATAAGTCCTATAAGCAGCACCGCAGCAACTGCAACTATAATTAAAATTTTTACATTCTTTTTCATTTACTTGTTCCTCCTGCGCAGCCATACAACCAAACCTGCACAAAGAATAGCGATTGGAATAACTGCAACAAATATAACAAACATTAAATTCTGTGTTGCAACATCGGTAATACCAAGCTCTTTGTTCTCAATGGACTTGCTCTCAATAGTGATTCCAACGTCATCCTTGCCTGAAATGGTATTAATGACATTCATAAAATAGGTTGAATTATTAAAGCTGTTGTACTGCATAATGTTGTCGCTGAACATCATATAAGAGCCAAACACAATAACTCTGGACGACTCTTCTTTTTCGTTGCTGACAACACCCTCAGCTGCAACTGAAATACTTTCGCCTGTTACACCGTCCTCAAAGGTCCACTTTTCATCAACATCTTTAGGCATTACACCTGCCTTGTCACCGGTCACAAGTAAGCTGTGCGCCAATGACTCATCGGTAACTTCTATATCGTGTGAATCGGACACAACAACAGGAATTTCGGCATTTTTTAGGCCATCCTTGTAGTAGTCTGTATAATCAACGGTAATGATAAACGGACTTTGGCTGCTGGCAATTCGCGTCATATCTGTTTCGTACACAAATCCGCTGCTGACCTTCATTCCCCATTTTTCAAGAAATTCGTCAAGATTTGGTGTATCTCCCTTTTCGCCTGTGGGAACAAAAATCAACGCTCTGCCCTTTTTGCCGTCGTTATCAAGCCATAAATCAAGCTTTTCAATTGCACTCTCGTCAAGATCAACCGACGGAGCATAAAGCATTGCAACATCGGCATCATCATCCAGTCCGCTCGTCGCAAGCGAAACCTCGTTCACCTGATAAGCATTATTCTCAAGCAGTTTTTTAATTGCAGAATAATCCTGCTCCTGGTTGCCTTTAATCATATTAACAACAACCTTGTTATCAGTAGTAACGTTAAGCATTGCCGTGATTACAGCCTGCTCAATCTTTGTACCTGTAAAGTTATATCCGTTGGTTGAGGTATCATACTCAAAGCAATCGTCGAGAGTAAGCACCCTGTACTGCTTGCCGCATTCAACAAGAACAATATAGTTGTTGCTTGTCGTCTGCCAGTCAACGTCGGGATATGCTGATGTAAATGTAGGATTTGACGTAAGGTCAACATACTTTAATTTCAGTTTTCCATTTGAGTTGCCCTGCATTTTTTCGAGCAGCTGCTGAGCCTGAACAAAATATGCTCCCTGATTCTCAAAAGTATCCTTTGGCAGCAAAATCGACACTGTAACCTCACTGTCAAGGTGTGATACATAATCAACGGTATCCTCCTGCAAAGCAAAAGAGTTGTTTGATGTAAAGTCAACCACTAAATCAGGAAAACGGTCAACAAGCAAGCCCACAACAACATTAAGCACAATTACAAGCGCAATCACCACTGCAACTATTGCAGTTGCAACTGCTCCGTGCTTTGCCTTGCGTGACTTTAAGAAAGCTTTAATTCCACCGTTATTCTTTGCTTTCTTTTCTTTTGTTTCAATTATTTTATCCTCAGAGGCATTTGTGTTTTTTATGTTCTTCTCTTCGCTCATTTATATAACCTCCTTAGCTCCAGCGTCTTTTTTCCAGAACACGTACGGTAAAGAATATAAACAGTCCCGCAACGCTCAGGAAGAACACTATGTCTGTAATGTTAAGCAAGCCATATTTGAACGCGTCATAATATGTTGCAAAGTTGATTTTTTCGATTATCCATGAAATCCAATCAATTGAAATAATGTTAGCAAAGCTTGTCATCATATAAATAACAAGATTAACCGCCATACTTACAATAGCGGCAACGATTGTGCTCTCTGTAAGTGACGAAATAAATATATCAATGGCAACAAGCGCCGCTCCGAATAACAGCAAGCCGATAAATGTACAAATTATAACCGACCACTCGGGAACAGCGAAAAACGAAATCACAATAGCATACAAAAGGAATATGCAGCTGCACATTGCGTACATTACAAAAGCGCCCATATATTTGCCCATTACAATCTGAAACAAACTAACCGGGGACGTAAGCAATGCCTGGTCCGTCTTTTGATACTTTTCATCAGCAAATGTTTTCATTGTAATAATCGGAACGATAAACAAAATTATCATCATCATATCAGCATACACATAGCTCAGGCTCGTTGAGTTAAACAACACACAATAGGTGTGAAAAAATAAGCCCGAAAAGAAAAAATACGCAGCAAAAACAACATATGCTATTGCCGAGTTAAAATAAGAGGAAAGCTCTCTTTTTAAAATTGCACTCATAATTATTTGCCTCCCGCACTGCTTTTTACTGTGCCCGATGTCAGCCTGAGGAACAAGTCCTCGAGTGTTTCGTTGCCCGACTGCATATCGAGTATTGCACAATTAATTCTGACCATCGCATTAAACACGTCACGTCTGATGTTTGAGTCCTTATCATATTCTATCATATATTTTCCGGCGTCATTCTGCTCTCCTGTCTTTATTACACGAACGACAGCAGGGATTTTTTTGATCGCTGCTATTATGTCAGACGAATTGCCCTCAATCTGCACTGCAAGCTTTTGATTGCCAAGCACCTGAGTTGACAGTTCGTCCGTCTTTGCGTCAGCCGCAATCTTGCCCTCGGATATAACTATAATTCTGTCGCAAATCTCGGATACCTCAGACAAAACATGAGAAGAAAAAATTACAGTGTGCTTTTTTCCAAGGCTCTTTATAAGATTTCTGATTTCAATAATCTGCTTTGGGTCAAGACCGACTGTCGGCTCATCCAGTATAATTACCGGTGGATTTCCCAGCAAAGCCTGCGCAAATCCCACACGCTGACGATAACCCTTTGAAAGGTGCTTAATAATGCGCTCAGATTGCTCAGAAATGTGTACCAGTCGCATAACCTCTTCAATGTGTTCCTTTTTAGGCAGCTTAACCTTTTTAAGGTCAAACATAAATTCAAGATATTTTCTGACAGTCATCTCTATGTACAGCGGCGGAATCTCCGGAAGATATCCGATTTTTGATTTTGCCTTTTTAGGGTCGTCAAGAATTTCACTGCCATCAATAGTAACTGTACCGCTTGTTGAAGAAAGATAGCCTGTAATCATATTCATCGTCGTTGATTTTCCGGCACCGTTAGGACCCAAAAAGCCCAGAATTTCACCGGTTTCAACAGTAAAGCTTATGTCGTCAACAGCCTTGATGTTGCCATAGTATTTAGTTAGGTTTTTAACCTCAACCATCTGACTTTCACTCCTTAAAATTATTCTGCTGAAAATCATTCAGCGTCTATCCTGTGCGTTTCTAAACTGCACTTCAAAACGCACAATTAAACACTATAAATTATACAATAAAAAAAACAATTTGTGTAGTTAATTTCAAAAAAAAACAAACGACCGACACAAATTTTCAGCTTCTCATCACATAAATTTTTTTACACAGGAATTAATGCACAAAAATTGAAAATAATATTTATAGATAATGACTATACACATTTAAGGAAGTGCTTTGATGAACTATATAAATGCATTTTGGGTAGGCGGTTTGATTTGCGTAGTAGGTCAGATTTTAATAGACAAAACCAAGCTCACTCCCGCACGAATACTGACAAGCTTCGTTGTGGCAGGCGTAATTTTGGGTGCAGTGGGACTTTATGCACCACTTGCCGATTTTGCGGGAGCAGGTGCTTCAGTGCCAATCAGCGGATTTGGATTTTTGATGAGCGAAGGAATGAAAGAAGCTCTTAAATCCGACGGTGCACTCGGAATTTTGACAGGTGCCCTTACAAGCGCCGCCGCAGGAATTACCGCCGCAATCTTCTTCGGATTGCTCGCAGGACTAATCACCCGCTCAGGAGACAAATAATACTTTCAATTTCATTTTGATTCGTAAGAATATTACAAAAGCAAATATCTTTGTCCTTAGGTAATAAGAATAGTTAAAAAGTAAGCAGCCGCATAAGCGGCTGCTTAAAATAATGTTCTGTTTTATTTTTGTTATACATTCATTGAATATTTATTTTTAAAAATATTGCACATATTACGTTCATTAACCTAAGCTGTCAATAAGCTGTGCGATATATTTCTGAACACTTGTAGCATCGGCAATATTGACAACACCATCTCCGTTTATGTCCGCGGCACCTTTTTTGTCATCTGTAAAATCAACAATATTAGCAATATGTTTTTGTATCATAGTTGCATCAGTAATATCCACAGCTCCATCGTTGTTTACATCACCGATTTTTGCTTCACTGACATCCTTAGTCCAAATTGCATAAAGTGTGGTGGAGCAATTTCCGTTTTTGATTGCGGAATTAATGCTTGTCGGAACAAGCTCAGCATCATTTTGATCAAACACTGTACCACCACTTGATTTTGTTCCCCATCCTTTAAAGGTATAACCTTTCCTTGATAAGCCAAAAGAGGATGCATTATACAATCCGTTGGTTTTTGATACATTATATGTCCATATCTGTGTTAGTTTTTCATTATTGTCTTTTTTATATACAAGGTCATTACTTAATTTATATGTATCAGAGTTGATTGTTCCGCCGTTGGCATTATAGTTGACATTTAATTTGTTTGGAGTCCATACAGCATAAAAAGTAAAGGTGTCGTTTGTCTTGCCTGAGCTTATCCATGCTTTACTTAAAGTACCGCTATATTTTTCCTTATACAAATTCTTAGAGTAATTATTTTTACTAATTTCACTTGCAGTTTTCCAACCCTTGCCTGATACGTACCATTTTTTGTCTGAACTTCTGTAAACATTCCATCCGGCAAAAGTGTGTCCTGTTTTTGCAAATTTGTTTGCAGTCAAAGTAAATGTTCCATTATATTGTACCGACGAACTTGTCATACTTCCACTGCCACGGTTAGCATTATAACATATTGTAGACTTTATTGCTGAAACCGGTATCCATCCAACTTTCCAGCCTCCGGCAGTCAAAGGATATGCAATTTGAACAGCTGAACTTGATGTTCCCAGAATATATATTTTATCGCCGGCGCCTGCGTAACCTATGGAAGTTTTTAAATCAGCTCTTTTATATGTATTAGTCTGCTTTGAGGTATACATAATATAACCTCCGCTTTTCATAAACGTACTTATTTTGCAGTAACCTGTTTCTGTTCCGCCTTTGTCAAGCGGAAATGTAACCTTACACCAACCACAGTCATATATTTGACTTATTGTGCATAAATCCGTATCATAAATTTTATTGCTTTTTGCAGTTCCGTTAACGGCATTATACACAGTTGTTTTGCCTGTATTAATTGTATATGCCTTAACCGGCATAACATAAGCTGTTGATAATTTCATACAGGTTGAACAGTTTTGGTACGCCCTTGTTGCACCTGTATATTTTGTTTTGCCGCAAGAGCATTTCTGATAAACCTTATGCGGATGTGCAGATTCAAAATAAGAGCCTGTGAACTCACATATATGAGGACCGTCAGGTAATGGCGAAGGAGCAACATAAACATTATATAAATTATTAAACTGTGACTTTTTTAAACTTCTGTCCCATCTAATTAAACATCTTCCTCCATAATTACACTCGGCAAAATAAATTGTATCACCACTTACTTTAGTAACAAAAACTGTATGTCCAGGACTGTTACCATCGTAATTAATAATATCTCCTGCCTTTATATTATTTAAGTTATATGCTCTTCCCCAGTTTTTGGGATTACTACCATATGCATCATAACCCAATTTACATGCAAAACCAAAGCACTGCCACCCAATTTTCACACCGCTATAAGTATATGCGTTACATGTACTTGTTGATGAATGTGAGGGGCAAGGTGAAGATGTATATCCATTTTCGTTATTTTTTGAAGATCCAACATGATTCCAATACTTTCCGTGAGGAAATTTTGCTTTTAACTGACTCAAATTTAAGGTTGCTGCATTTACCGTTACTGTTGATATTGGTATTACTGAAATCAACATAAGCATAACAAGCAAAATAGATACGATTCTTAATTTTTTGATTTCCATAATAAAATTCCCCCTGAGAAAATATTTTTATCTTATTAAGATAATTATATTGTCTTTTTTGTCGTCTGTCAATAGTTTTT
>DKXL01000001.1 GCA_002493005.1 Ruminococcaceae bacterium UBA7127 | reverse complement strand
GCAACTGAGGCTACAGAGGCTACAGAGGCAACAGAAGCAACTGAGGCTACAGAAGCAACTGAGGCTACAGAAGCAACTGAGGCTACAGAGGCAACTGAAGCAACTGAGGCAACAGAAACAACTGAGGCAACAGAGCCAACTGAGGAAACAACAGATGTAACTGAGCCTACAGACGCTACAGGTGCAACTGAGGCTACAGATGAACCGGCAACAGATGCTACATCTGCTACAGGTTCAACAACCAATGGTTCTTCAACATCAGATCCTGACAGAAATCCTGGTCAGAACGGCGGCGCAGTACAGACAGGTAATGCTTCTATGGCTATTATTATCCTCTTAGTACTTGTTTCTGCTACTGGTGTTATCTACTTCACACGCAAGAGAACTTCTAAGTAATTTCTCTTAGTATAAGTAGAATCAATAAGTAATAAACAATAATGTTTTCACCCTCCGATTTTCGGAGGGTGTTTTTATTTTAGCTCGTGTATTTTAGCTCGTGTATATTAGTCGCACCACCGTTTGAAATCGGTATCCCGAACCAAGCATTTTTCTAAATATAACGCAAGAATCAACTGGGGTTTGTTTAATTTCGGGCATTAAAGGTTATTTTCATAACAAAGCTATCTACTCGAATTGTGAGCGGCGTCACGCCGCCCCGAGTCAGGTATTTTTCTAAATTTAACGCAGGATACCCTTTTACTTTGTTATAATTTCGGGCACTAAAGGTTATTCTCTGCACGATTCTGTCTGCTCGACCAAAATTGATAATCGTGCATAGTAATTTGTAAATTGAATTTCTCTACTTGAAAATGGATGCAACGTCACGTTGCCGAATTGTGGGTGGCATCATACCGCCTTCACGACGCTCTTTTAGATGTTTATTTAACCCAACTCCGCTTGTTGCCCCGAAATTTAAAATTGAGTCTTTATAAATCTGTACAAAATATTCAGAATAGTGATTATACGCTTATTATCCTTGTTTCAGTTGAAAAACCATTAAAATTGTATTATTCAAATTAGGATATTTTCACACAAAATTCAGAATAGTTTATTGCAAAAAATATTGTAATTTAAACAAAAATGATATATAATAGTTATATCAAATTAAGGGAATGAATAAAATGTCTAAAAAACTAAAAAATATCTTTGCTGTGTTATGCACACTTATGGTTGCTGCGTTGGCTATTCTGCCTGCAAGTGCTGCGGAAAACGAGCTTAAGATTAATTCAACGGCAACAGCAAAGGTTGGAGATACTGTAAAATACTCAATATATATGGCTGATGCCGACAAAAAAGTGCTGGGCATCACAATGAGTGTTTTCTATGACAACGAGTATCTCAAGCTTGACCCTGAGTCAATTAAGTATGAGAAGTTTGACGGTGCGGTTCAGAATCCCGATCTTGACGGATACTTTAAATTTAACTGGACACAGGTTAACGATGAGCAGGATTTTTCAAAAAAGGCAATGCTTGTTTCGGCTGAATTTAAGGTTGTTAAGGGCGGCAAAACAGACCTGTCTTACTTTATTACAGACCTTTATGGCAATGTTGACAAGTTTGAAGAATTAAAAACATACACTCTTACTTGTGATATAGCGGTAAATGACAAAGTTGTTTCAAAAGATGAGGTGCCGATTGTTAATGACACAATCAGCAAAGAAAAAAAGATGCAGGGCGGTCATATAAATTATATTGACGGTATGGGCGAGGAAAATACTCCCAATAAAAATGACCATCAGGCTGTTATAGTTGAGAAGAAGTATTATGTTGAAGATATGACTCAGGTTCAGGATGTTACCAATGTTGTTTCCGGTGATTCGTCACAAGAAAAGGGCTTTAGCAGCGTAACAATTATAATAATTGTTGGTATTTTCATTGTAGGTCTTGCAACTGCTGCGGTCATTATTGTAATGCGTAACGATAAGCGAAAAAACAACAATAACACAGATTCCAATTAAATATCGCTAAATACACAAAAATAGCATCATATTTTTGTGTATTTTTTTGTCCCTGATTATTTTAAAATGATTGCAATTTAAGTAAATTTGTTATATAATTATTATAATCCGAAAATCGGAACTAATTTATAAGGAGATTTTAAAATGACAAAAAGAATTATCAGTATTCTCTTGGCAGTAGTTCTTACTTTCGCAATGGCTGCTGTAGCTGTTGTCAGTGCATCAGCTGCTGTTGATGCAAATGGTGCTTATGTACCATCAGAAACAGTAAAAGAAACTGTTAGAGTTTACTTCCTTATGCCAAAAGCTTGGTATAGCGAGAAGACATACGAAGGCTCACCTGAGGGCGGCAAGACTGCCGGCGTTTATTGGTGGGGCGGTCCTGATGCATGTGGTTCAATTGACGGTACTTCTGTAGGTAAAAAATGGCCGGGTTACAAGGCACAGGTTGATACTGCATATAATGATCTTTATTATGTTGATCTTCCATATGCTCCTGAAGAACTTTCACCAGTCGTTTTTAACAACTTCCTTGATGGCGGTAATCGTACAGTAGATCCTGACACAGGTGCAGTTACATTCCAGTTTAATGAGGAGCGTTTCCTTAAGGCTCAGCAGACAACAAATATCACCACTTCTTACTACTCAGAGGGCGATGATGCTTTCTATGATGGGCTTCTTGATGATGACGGCGACGGATATGGTGAATTTTGGACAATGGCTGACGAAGCTTTCAACGGCGAAGATAAGACTTTCTTCGGCAATTTTGAGAGCAACTTCTTTATGGAACCTGACTGGGGCATTTCAATGAAGTTCGACAACATGATTTATGTTGTTGACCCATCAAAGACATCAGAAAACTTTGAAGGCAAGCTTACATATGTTGGTGAGTGGTACTTCTACTACGGTGACGGTACATACGGTTCATTACCTAACAAGGAAATGGCTCAGGAAGTAGGCTTTGTTAACGAGCTTACTGCTCCTGCTCCAATAATCCCGGGTCCTGATCTTACAAATCCTCCCGCTCCTGCAACAGATCCAACTTCTGCTTCAAAGCCAGCTGCTTCCCCTGATGAAACAGTAACAAGCGACAACAACGCTATCCAGACAGGTGCTGTTTCAACTGCAATAGTTGTTATTGCAATCCTTGCTATTGCAGGCGGTGCAGTTGTAATTACTCGCAAGAGAAGATATGAATAATTGATTGATAATCAATAATAATTACACCCTCCATTTTGGAGGGTGTTTTTTTAGTTCGTGTATATTAGTCGCACCACCGCTTAAAATCGGTATCCTGAACCAAAAATTTTTCTATTGATAACGCAGGAATCGACTTGCGTTTTATTTTGTTATATTTCGGGCACTAAAGGTTATTCTCTGTACGATTCTGTCTGTGCTCGACTGTAATTGTTAATTGTACTTTGTAAATTGAATTTGTCTACCCGAAATTAGATGCAACATCACTTTACCGAATTGTGAGCAGCATCATGCCGTAAAAAATAGAATAACTGTATTTATTTTCATAAACACAAATAAACAAAATCGCTAAAATTAGCGCAAAAAAGTTATTGAATGGCACAACTGTTTTTTAGCCGATTTTTAGTTATAAAACTTGATTTTTCTTGCAATATGCTATATAATATGTATCATCGGATAACTATGAGTACGACATAATATATTGGAGGAATTCATAATGTCCAGAAAGGTTATAAGTATTCTGTTGGCAGTTATGCTTGCAATGTCAGCTCTTGCTATTGCTGTAATATGCGTTTCTGCCGTAGATGATGAATATAGCGCAAGCGAACGGCAGCCGCATACTACTGTTCAGCAAATTAAAACTCAGGCAACGGAATCAACTCAAGCATCAACAAACACAGGGGAGCTTGATTCAACATCGCCGACTGAAAGTAAAAATAAAAATATTTTGAATTTAACGGTCAATGCAACTTCAAATTTCTTTCCGGAAACTTCAGCCAGGTATAATCCTGATACTAATGAAGTGATTGTAACGTATGAGATTAGAGGTTCAAGAAACTTGCTTGATACTCAGTGGTATATTACATATGATACCAATATTTTGAAGGTATCGGATAAAAACTCAACAGAAACAATATCGCCGATGACCGGTGGTGTTGGTGTACAGCTTGATACAAGCTATGTTGAAGATGAGGTAGGTTACATAAAGTTTTCTGTATCAAATATGCACTTGTACGATATTACTTCGCAAAACGTTACATATGCAACGATAATTTTTGATGTTAAGAATATTTCAAAGCAGGCGCCTGTTTTGACAACTGTTGACCTTGTTATTGATGTTCTCAGAGTTTCTTCTGTTTCGGAATCAGGTATTTCAGACAGTGAGCAGGAGGTACTTGTAATTGATAATGAGGTAGTTCACAGTGAATCAGATGTATCTTTAGTTGATATTAATACGCAGACGTATCTTAGTGATTCAACCTATGTTGAGCCTACAACGGCAGAACCTGTAACAGAGCCTACCGACACATCAAATGCAACGCCTGACGTTCCGAACAATGACAACTCTGAGCCAAATACTGAGGTTACCGAGTCCGGTGTGATTGCTGCCCCCGCAACAAATCCGACGTCTGCTACCGGTGCAAGTACCTCTGTGCAGTCGGATTCAACACCGACAAAACCCGAAAAGCCGGAGAGTACGGCTATTGTGCAGACAGGAGATGCTTCTTTGGCTATAATTATGCTTGTGTTGTTTATTGCGGCTACCTGTGTTATGTTTGTGATGCGCAAGCGTGAAATGTATTTTTAGTTTGAGCCACTTCTTATTTTTCAGCTAAATGCCGATTATCACACAAAATTTGTTATGATGGTAATGGTGACCTTGATTAAAATAAGGTAATTTAAAGTAAAAGAGAAGCCTGTTTAAAGGTTTCTCTTTTGTTTACTTTATAAGAAATTGCTTGAAAACGGTCGGGAACAGAAGTGCTGATACTATCAAGCTGTCTGCTCGAAAATGGATG
>DKXL01000040.1:14679-36357 GCA_002493005.1 Ruminococcaceae bacterium UBA7127 | reverse complement strand
TATATGAAACTTGAAACAGCAAGCGGTGATTTTTATGTCAAATATAATTCATACAATGATGGTGAAAATTACTACTCGCTGTTTGCAGATGTCGGCAAAGCAGAAGAATTTGGCGAATATATCTACATACCATTTTATATGCTCGAAGAATTTCCAAATTCTGATTGCCCTGCAAATGCAACTCTTTTTGAGGGTGATGTACATTATAAAGAGTTTTATGACATTGATGATTTTACAGAATACTACCGTAGTAAAGAAATTTATGATGTAAAAAAACTAAGTGATACAACACTTCTTATAACCGATAAATCTGACAGCTATTCGTTTTCCATTAAAATATTTGACGATGGAATGTTTGTTTTAGATGAGAAATAACTCAAACATAAAACTACAATGAACTCCCTTTGGATTTATTGGTGCATTTTGGATAAGTAAACACAAAACGGCAAAAGCAGGTTCACAACGAACCTGCTTTTTTGCTTTATAAGAAAATGCTCGAAAAGTTCGGGCGGATAAGTGTAGATACTATCAAGCTGTCTGCTCGAATTGGATGCAACGTTACGTTGCCGAATTGAGGGCGGCCTCATGCCACCGTCACGCCGCTTTTTTAAGTAATTCAGATGCAATTTTTAATTTTTATCAGATTTTGTCTTGCTTTCGATAGAATCTGTTTTAAAGATGAAGTCTGTTTTTCCGTTCATTTGGTCAGCAATACCACTGTATGACTTGTAGTTGCCTGAAGCTTTGCTTATTGCTTTGAAACGGTCTACAAGTCCTTTTACATCACCGTCTACCGCATCGATAATAGCGTCAATACCGTCTTTTTTAAATTGCTTTAAGCCGCTGTTAAGACTCATTGAACCGTTATTAAGCTTTTTAATGCCGTTGATAAGTGTACCGCTTCCATTTTGAAGAGTGCTTATTCCATTAAACAAATCACTTGTTCCTTTGCTTAAATCGCCTGCACCAACTCTGAGTTTTTCTGAACCGGCTTTTAATGCAGAGGAGCCGTTTTTAAGCTCTGATGCACCCTGCTTTAATGCTCCTGCTCCTGTTTTTAGCTGCGAAGCGCCGTCTTTCAGAGATTCTGAGCCGTTTTTAAGAGTAGATGTACCCTTTAATATTTCACGTGCACCGGCTGTTGCGCTGTCTACACCCGCAGTATAGCCAATAATGCCATGATAAAACTCATTATAACTGTTGAGCTGTTCTTTTAATGCAGAAAGTGAGTTTCTGCCTGCTTTGGCTTTTTCTATGCCTTGTGCAATCTGAGTTTGTACTTCCTGACTGTTCATATTTGTGTCAATCAGGTTTTCAATCTGTTGCTTAGTGTTATTGTCGATTATAGCCTGAATGTCAGACGAGCTGATTTGAGCAGCAACTGCTGTGGAAATCTGCACCTGCACATCGTTCGGAATATCACCTGCTGCAACTGCGATGTCATATGCTTCGGCGGTCATAGAATAGCCAGCTGAACTTAATACACTTTCGATAATTTGCTTTCTGACAGTTGCCTCAACAGCAGTTCTTATTACATCCCTCTGACCGTTTACAGATATAGAAACTGCTTCAAAAGCGGTATTGTATGCAAGCTGTTTTGCGTTTTCATCACTGAGAGAGTCGATTAAGCTGTCAAGTACCTTTGAGTAGTTTTCGATAGTAAGTTTGTCAGCTGAAAGTCCTGCGGCGGCAATCTGTGCGTCTGCTGTCGAAAGCAATGTATCAAAGACCTGTTTTGCCCCTGCATTAAGGGCGCCGCTGTTTTGAGAAATGGTATCAAGTCCGTTTGAAAGTGTTCCTATATAGCCTTTTAAGTCAATAACTCCGTTATTAAGTGTTTCTGTGCCGCTGTAAAGTGATTGAAAACCATCATAAAGATTAACGGAGCCATCTTTTAGCGAGCCTGCTCCGCTGTCAAGAGATTTTGCTCCTGCGGCAAGTTCAGTGACACCGTTATCAAGTGCATAAGCTCCGTTGTTGAGTTTTTCAGCGCCGTCACGGAGCTTTTTTACTCCTGCAACAAGTTCATCTGACTTGTCGAGAAGTGTTCCTAAACCATCATAAAGAGCTGACGAACCGTCAATAAGCTTATTGGAAGCTGATTTTAGCTTTTCAAGTGGCTTCGTAAGAGAGTCAATGCCTTTGTCTGCATCTGAAAAGTCTATGTCTGAAAAGAAATCATTTACCGCAAGCGAAAGGGTTGTGGTAAGTTCAAAGTTTTTGACATTTGCAGTTATTTCAAAATATTCGGGGATTTCAAGCTTATCTTTGTCTATGCCCAAGCTTTCCTGCATACCAGGCAGAGCGAATCCTGCAACAAAAGTACGGTTGCCGTCGTTAATAATTTTGCCGTTAGTAATATCAACATCCGAGAAAATTTCGTTATCAAGAATCATACCGGTCATCATTAGAAATGGGACAAAAATTTTCTCTTCTTTGCCGTCAATTTTTACATTTTCGTACTGAGTATTATCATAATCAAAGCGAATTTTGACTTTCCCGCTTTTGCCTGCAAGCTCCTCGGCAGAAATCCTTTTGTCATTAAGAGTATAGCTGATTTTTAACTTAACAGGCAGTTCTCCTTTGCCTGTACCCTGATAATAAATATCCTTGCCGTCGGCGTTCCATTGGTACATATTGTTTTCATTTATCGTATATGTTTCATCACCTTTTATGTTTTCTATATTTTCAAGATTTGAGACGTCATTGATTTTTTTGTTGTTACCAACATTTTTGATCCAGTCACTTACAATGATTTTCTTTGCTTCGCCATAGGCGTTTGCAATGACATATACGGTTTCGTTTTTGCTTATATTTCCATAATCTGCCAATGTGTTTGCCTGCACATTTTTAATATCAGAAAATGCATTTACACTGTTTTCTCCTGCTGAATATGCAGCGGCACTCAGAGAACTGCATAAAATTGTAAGACTTAATACGCCTGATAAAATTATTTTATTATAGCTTTTTTTCATTTTCAGTTACCTCCGATTTTTTGGGTTTAAATCCTATTGTTGTTGCTCCGATTATTTTGTCTGTCAGCATAAACAATGCAGGCAGAATGAGTATTACACACAGCATACTTATTATTGCGCCTCTTGCCATTAATGAACATAACGAACCTATCATATCGACATCGGAATAAATTGAAACTCCTATGGTTGCTGCAAAAAGCCCCATTGCACTTACTATTATAGAGGGGATTGAGGTTTCTAGAGCAACCGAAACTGCTGATTTCTTATCGTTGCCGAGAGAACGTTCTTTTTTATAACGGGTGGTCATTAGTATTGCGTAGTCAACCGTTGCTCCAAGCTGAATGGTGCTTATACATATTGGAGCAATAAACGGCAGACTCTGTCCCATAAAGTGTGATAATCCCAAATTTACAAATATAGCAAGCTCTATGACTGAAACAAGGATAAACGGCAGACTGATGCTCTTTTCAACTATTGCAATAATGATAAAGATTGCAATGATTGATATTGAATTTACAACAGCAAAGTCGACAGACGTAATGTCAATCAAGTCATTTGTACAAGCAGCTTCACCGATGAGCATACCTTTTTTGTCGTACTTTCTTATTATGCTGTTTAAATCGCTTATTTGCTTGCTTACCTCATCAGTAGCTGTTCCGTATTCGGAATTAATCAGCATAAGCTCCCATTTGTCGCTTTTTATTATGTCTGTAATGGACTCAGGCAAGATTTCCTGAGGAATCATCGGACCGACAAGGCTTTCAAGTCCCAAAACATATTTTACTCCGTCTACCTTTTCGATTTCATCGGTCATACTGCGGATTTGTTTTGTCGGGAGAGAAGCATCCGTAAGAATCATATGGGTAGTTCCTATACCAAACTCATCTTTAAGCTTTGAGTTAGCTATTACATTTGCCATATCGTCAGGCAGACTTTGTGACAAATCATAATACACCTCATTATTGGCAGCGTTATAGCTGTATATTGCAGGTGTAAGCACAACTGCAAAAATAACAAGAAATACAGGGAAAATTTTAACTATTCCGTTTGAGAGCTTTTTTACAGATGGTATAAGAGCTTTGTGCATGGTCTTTTCAAGCGGCTTATCAAGAATAAGTATCAGCGAAGGAAGTATTGTTACACATCCTATTACACCAATAATTACACCCTTAGCCATAACGATGCCCAAATCTCTGCCAAGTGTAAAGGTCATAAAGCACAATGCTATAAATCCGGCAACGGTAGTAATTGAGCTTCCCAAAACAGAACGGAAGGTTTCCTTTATTGCAACCGACATTGCGTCTTTGTGGTCACTGTAAATTTGCTTTTGTTCTGAGTAGCTGTGCCAAAGAAAAATTGAATAGTCCATTGTAACCGCAAGCTGAAGCACTGCTGACAACGCCTTGGTTATGTAGGATATTTCTCCGAGAAAATAGTTTGAGCCAAGATTTATAAGTATTGCTGCGCCTATGCTTGCAAGAAATACAAACGGAATAATCCAGTTGTCCATAAAAAGCATCATTGCAATTACTGCAAACACAACGGCGATTGCAACATATATGGTTTCCTCAGCTTCACACAAGTTTTTTAAGTCAGTTACCATTGCAGATATTCCGGAAACAAGACATTGATTGCCTGCAATATGTCGGATTTGTTCGATTGCCTCCATTGTTTCGTCGGCTGAACTTGATGTGTCAAAAAACACTGCCATCAGCGTAGAATTGCCTGAGTTAAAAGCATCATACAGCTTTTGAGGAAGCATTTCTTTTGGAATAGAAAGGTCGGCAATATCATCATACCAAAGAACAGAAGCAACATGGTCGATAGCTTTGATTTTGTCTTCTGCCTTAACTATGTCTTTGTCATCCATATCCTCAAATATGAGAAATGAAAAAGCTCCTTTCCCAAAATCCTCAAGCAAGTATTCCTGACCTTTTATTGTGTCAAGATTATCGGGCAGATAATTTAGCATATCGTAATTAACTCGTGTAAAAATCATTCCGAGCATAGAGGGAATAAGTAATATCAACGTAATAATCACGATTGGTATACGCATTTTTACCACATGCTTACATAGGTTCACAATCATTACTCCTTTTAATTTTTTCATACAGTATTCTACTTCCGACAGACTGATTTTAAAACAGACATAAAAAAAATCGTGCCCTGTTTTTGGGCACGAAGGTGAAATTGTCTGATTTTCAGATTATTTTCGATGACATCTTTCTATTGCTTTTTCCATTGATCCGTCAAATAATTCACAGATTCTTTTGATTTTGGCGCTTAAATCGTATTTCATACCTTTGCTGAGCCAATCGATTACAAAGCCCACTAACTGGCACTTGTAATACATTATAATTGCGTCTTTATCCTCGTCGGAAATATTATGAGTGTTTTCAAGTGTGCTGAAAAATTTGAGCACTGCGCTTTCAGAAACTCTGTTAAGATACTGTTCGAACACATCTTTGTTTGCAGAGTTGTAAATGTGCAGTACTGCGGTTTTGTTTTGAATTGCAAAGTCAATGGCATCTACCAATGTTTCATACAGAGAGCCTTTTTTTGCGTCTGTACTGACAAATCGGTCAGCCTCCTCTATTAATATTTCCTCAAGCAGTGAGTGAATGTCACTAAAATGGTAGTAAAAGGAGTTGCGATTAATTTTGCAGTCTTCAACAATTTCTTTAACAGTTATTTTAGCAAGCGATTTTTTATTTAGAAGTTTTATAAAAGAGGCTTTGATTGCTGCCTTTGTAAATTGAGTCATATTCCACCTCAAATTAGCATTATTATACTGATTTATTCTATCATAATTTTTGCATATATTCAAGCGGCAGAAGTCTGTATAATATATATTCTTTGATTTTATACAGAACTTTTATAAACGACAGGGGATAGAGCGTTATTTTGCTTGACTTAATATAAGATTTATTGTATTATTTTGTTAGGACAATATTGATAAAGGGGGATTTTGTTATGAAATGTAATAATTGCGGTACAGAATTTGAGGGTCGTTTTTGTCCAAACTGCGGCACAAAGGCAGAGCAGGAGATAACGCCAACAGCGGTGAATGACTTAAATGTTGATTCACAGTCTGTTGTAGATGTGAAAGAAGAGGTTGTTAACAGCGGCAATGCTGCGGATACTGCGCAGACTTTTGCAAATAACGACGGATATGCTGCGCAGGATTTTAATGTTGCTCAGACTTTTTCAAATAACGGCGGTGATGCAGCACAGACTTCTTTAAATAACAGTCAGATTAATTTTGACGCTCAGCCTAATGCTGATTATGCAAAGGAATATGAAGGTGCGTCTGTGCAGAATGCAGATGTTGTGCCTAAAAAGAAAAGTAAGAAACTGCCGATTTTGCTCAGCATTGGCTCTGTTGTTGTGGTGGCTGCGATTTTGATTGCGGTTTTCTTTCCGTATGTTTCAAACTTTTTTGTAAAAACATTTTCATCACCCGGCTCATACTATAAGTATGTTGAGGGAAAATCTGCACTTAAACTTGCGGGCGAATGTGCCGATTCATTAGATGTGTTATCTGAAAAAGATCAAAAGGCGGATAGTGAAATTTCATTAGAGATAAGCGATAGCTTTAAGCAGTATATCAGAACTGTAGCTCCTGATGAACTTAATACAGCGCTCAGTGAAATTGACTCTGTAACAATAGTTACGGATAGCAATATGAAGGGCGACGATTCATCTCAAAATGCTTATCTTAAGATAAACGATGACGTTTTGTTGTCATGTGAAGTATCTTATTATGCTGATAATGAAACGATGTATCTCAAGGTTCCCGAACTCAGCGATAAATATCTTTGCGCAAAAGTTTCAGATGATGAATATCCGTTTGGTGATATGCAATTTACTCCTCAGGATTTATACAATGCTATTCCAAAGTCGGATCAGATTAAGACTTTAGTAAAAGACTATTTTAACATTACTGTCGATAATATTGATGAAATTACCGAGAGCGGCGACACGCTCACAGTTGACGAGGTTAAATCAAACTGCACTCTTTTGAAGCTTGAAATCAGTGAGGAGGATGCAGTCAAAATCCTTGAGGGAATACTGGAATATGCCAAGGATGATAACAACCTCAAGGAAATTATCGAGAATTTTGACAATGAACTTAACCTTGATAAATATGATGAAGATGAATTTGTTAATGTTATTGAAGATGCTTTGAGTGATATCAAAACTTATTCAGGTACTTATGATACTTCTCTGAAGATAGTTTACAATGTTTGGACAGACGGAAAAGGCGAAATAGTAGGTCGTGAAATTACGGATAATGAAAACAATTTTTCATTCAAAATTCTGAGCCCCGAGGAAGGCAACAAGGTTGCATATGAGGTTTCTTTCGAAACCGAAGGACAAAAGATTGCAGTTGTAGGTTCAGGAACTAAAAACGGAAACAAGGTTACATCTGATATGAATTTTGAGATTAACGGCTTGAAAATGATAAATATCTCAACAAAAGATTTTTATATGGAGAACAATGAGTCTTCCGGTTGCGTTTCAATTAAGACAGGCGATGATTTGATGGGAATTCTTCAAATGACGGGTATGAATTCAGAGCTTACATCTTTGATAAATGACTCTGAGCTTAAGTTTACGCTTGACGGCAACCGCAAAGAGTCAAAGTTTAACCTTGAACTATTGGTGAACGGCGAGAATTATCTTACTCTCAAGACTAATGCAAAGATTTCAAAAGCAGAAAAGATTGAGTCTGCACCGACAGAGGCTTATAATGCTAATGACAGTGCCGAAATGAGCAAGTGGGCGGAGTCACTTAAGATGACCGAGTTTTTGGATTCTATCAAAGACTACACATTTTTGAGCAGCTTAATGGGCATATCAAGCAATAGCGTATATAATAACTACGATAGTTATGATGATTACGATTATTACAGCAGTTATGATTATTGAGTTGTTAAGTGTGAGAAATAATAAACAGTAAAAATATTGTAAAAAATAACGCACAAAGGTTTGTTTTGGCCTTTGTGCGTTTTGTTGTTTAACAAGGAAGTTAAAAAGTTATTTGTTTTTATTGCTTATCAGCTTTGAAATAACAGCAAAAATAACGCAGAGTGCAATGCCTATTACAGTTACAATTGAGATAAATCCAAAGTCTACAGTTGAAATAAGTGTGATGTCAAGCTCACCGCTTTCTGCGTTTTGAAGTTTGCCGAATACAGCTATTGCATCAATAATAACAGCAACCATAATCGACAGCACAGCGGTAGATGAGCAGATGGTATTTGCAACAGTTCTTTTTTGTTTCTTTGCTCTTTCAATTTGCACACTGCCAAAGTCAAGACAGCTAAAGAGCCAGAACACAACGACTGAGTTGATGATTGTTTCGGGGAGCATATATGTAGCGTTGTAGCTCAGTGAATAAATCAATCCGTCACTGCTGGGAATTGAAACGCCTGCCCATACGGTACAGCCTGAAATTACGTGGAAAATGTATCTTATTACGCACACCATAATTGTGCCTGTAACGGCGGCAACAACAGGGTTTTTAATAAGGTTTCTGAAAATTCCCGAAATTCCTACAAAACTGTATGCTAAAATGTAATCAAGCATAATAATCGCAACAGCCGCAACTATTGAGGTTGCATAGGAAAGGGTTGATGAACCGAGCAGAAGTTGGATAAGGCTGAATGCAAAGCCTGTTATCAAGCCCCATTTAATGCCGTGGCGATATGAAATTACTACAAGCGGAACAATGCTGAACGCAGTAACACTGCCGCCATAAGGCAGATCAAGGAATTTAATCATACTCAGTACTGTTGCGAGGGCTACCATGATTGCACATTCGCAGAGTGTAACAACCCTTTGATTTTTCTGTTTTGTTGACATAAACTTTCCTCCAAATAATACAAATAAAAATCGGAACGTGCCAACAGACACATTCCGAAAAGTTTACGGCTATACCAAAACAATATCAAAAAAGTATGGTATTCATTATATGTCCCTACGTTGGCATTATCCAAATCAGGTTTACGGTCGAAGCTCATTGCTTCCTCTCAGCCATTAGGCTCCCGTTTTGTATGAAAATATATTTTCAAGAGGTATTATATCATTCTTGTCGAATTTTGTAAATAGCAGATTTCAATTAATCTGAAATTTTTAATGAAATATCAAACGCCTTGACAGAATGTGTGAGTGCACCCATAGAAATAATGTCAACACCGGTTTCTGCAATATCTCTCAATGTTTCATCGGTAATTCCGCCGCTTGCCTCAAGCAACGCCCTGCCGTCGGTGATTTCAACAGCCTGTTTCATCATTTCCGGACTCATATTGTCAAGCATAATTACGTCAACCTTAGCGTCAAGCGCTTGTCTTAACTCGTCAAGATTTCTAACTTCAAGCTCAACCTTTGTCATATGTCCAAGCTTTGATTTCAGCTTTGCAACTGCATTTTCAATTCCGCCGCCAGCGTCAATGTGATTGTCCTTGAGCATAGCTGCGTCAGACAGATTGTAGCGGTGGTTTCGTCCGCCTCCGACCGTTACGGCATATTTTTGCAACGGGCGCATCCCCGGCAGGGTTTTGCGTGTGTCGGCAATCGACGCTTTTGTACCGCTTACAATTTCAACAGCGTTGTTTGTGGCTGTTGCAACACCGCTCATATGCTGTATAAGATTAAGTGCTGTGCGCTCACCTTTTAAGATGGTGCGAGTTTTGCCGTGAATTTCAGCGATAATTTCGCCTTTTGTCAGCTTTTCACCGTCATTCTTGAATACCTTGTACTCAAAGCCTGTCGGCTGTAAAATCTCAAAAACTCTGAATGCAACCTCAATACCGCAGAGCACACCTTCGCTTTTTGCAAGAAAAATTGCAGTGTTTTCCTGATCTTCGTCAATCAGATAGTCGGTTGTTGTATCGAGGTAGTTAATGTCCTCGAGCAGTGCGGTTTTTATAAGATTGTCCACATATATACTGTTTAACATCATAGGTTAATGCCCTCCCGTACTTCGTCAAGAATAATATTTGCAACAATTGCAATGCTTTTTGCCTCCACAAGATCGGAGGTTATTTCAAAGTTGTCACTAAATAACTCTGTAAGTATTTGCTCGGCTTGCTTATAGCTTTGCTCAAACTTTTCCGGCTTTGGAATAACAAAGTAAGCGTCCTGGAGCAATTCTCGGATTTTTGAACGATACCCCTGTGGCATAGGCTTTCCTTCAATACCTCTGTGTGCCGGTTCGTTTCCGAGTGTTTTTCTTCCGTATTTTTTAATTCGTCGTGTAATATCGGCTGCCGCCGCTCTTGAGAAAACCAAAGCCTCAAGCAGAGAGTTGCTTGCAAGGCGGTTCGCACCGTGAACTCCTGTGTGTGAACATTCGCCTGCGGCATACAATCCGTCAACCGAGGTTCGTGCATCCAAGTCAACATTGATGCCGCCCATAAGGTAGTGCTGACACGGAAATACAGGAATCTTGTCTTTGGTAATATCAACACCCTCTTCAAGACATCTTTCATAAATCATCGGAAAACGATTTTTAAGGAAATCAGCAGGCTTGTGAGTGATGTCAAGATAAAACTTCTCGCTGTTGGTTTTGATTGATTCCAGCATAATAGCATTTGAAACAACATCTCTTGGTGCAAGCTCGCCGCGCTTATCATAGTCAAACGCAAAACGTTCCCCTTTGCAGTTGAGCAAAACAGCGCCCTCGCCCCTGACTGCCTCGCTGATTAGAAAACGCTCTCTGTCTTGGTCTGCGGCAAAGGCTGTGGGGTGAAACTGAATTCTTGATAAATGGCTGATTTTTGCTCCGAGCATATACGAAAAAGCGATACCGTCACCTGTTGCAATGGCAGAGTTTGTGGTGTACTTGTACACTCTGCCGATGCCTCCTGTTGCAAGCAGGCAGTAGTTGCATCCTATGTGCAGTGCTT
Source organism: Ruminococcaceae bacterium UBA7127 (assembly GCA_002493005.1). Lineage (GTDB taxonomy): Bacteria > Bacillota > Clostridia > Oscillospirales > Acutalibacteraceae > Ruminococcoides. The sequence continues at coordinate 25,469 of DKXL01000040.1, read as the reverse complement.
CCTTGTTTTTTAAAATATTTATGTAAAAGCCGTTTAAAACCTTGTCGATAGAATATACAAGCGCATTATCACAAATGGTAACATTGTTAAGCTTGCTGACTTCCGCAATAAGTCTGTCAACAATAGCCTTGCCTGTTGAGTCCTTGTGGTGAACTATTCTGTTGCGGCTGTGGCCGGCTTCAAGAGTTTTGCACATTGTGCCGTCCTCGTTTAAGTCAAAGTCAACACCCAAATCCTTGATTTTGAGCACATCAGACGGACCTTCCGATACCAGCTTTTCAACAGCCGAAAGGTTGTTTTTGTATTTGCCTGCAATCAAGGTATCGGTTATATGCAGTTTGTAGCTGTCATGAATAGTGTCAAGTACACACGCTACGCCGCCCTGAGCAAGTGAACTGTTAGACAGCTCAAGCTCACGCTTGGATACAAGCAAAACCTTGACACTGTTCGGAAAGCTGAGAGCTGCATACAAACCGGCGGCACCGGTGCCGACAATTACGACATCATATTTTTTGTCCATTTTTAAAGTCCTTTTAATATTTTTTTGGTTTACAATTTTCTACCAATATATTATACTACTAAATATGAAATTAGTAAATAATATTTTTGTGTGAGTACAAATTAAATTAAAAGAGCAGTTACTCAGCAGTAATTTGAAATAAACATACCGAGGTTGATTTATGGAACTAAAAAGTAATGAAGAAAAAATTGCAAGAGCGCTGCTTGTCAGCGTTGACACAGGTGAATATGACGCTGAAGCATCGCTTGCAGAACTGTTTGAACTTGTAAAGAGTGCAGGAGCTGACCCTGTACTGTCGGTTACTCAAAATCTGCCAAAAATAGAAAAGGGTACGTTTGTCGGCAGCGGCAAGCTGATTGAAATTTCCGAAATATGCAGTGCACAGCAAATAGATTTGCTGGTGTTTGACAGTGAACTGTCGCCGACACAAATTAAAAATATTGAATCCGAAACAGACGTGCGTGTAATTGATCGCACAACGCTTATTCTTGATATTTTTGCCCAGCGGGCACGTTCCAAGGAGGGTAAACTCCAGGTTGAGCTTGCACAGCTCAAATATATGCTCCCAAGACTTACCGGCAAGGGTATTGAGATGTCACGGCTTGGCGGCGGTATCGGCACAAGAGGACCGGGTGAAACCAAGCTTGAAACCGACAGGCGGCATATCAGACGAAAAATGGAAACCCTAAAGGAGGAGCTTGCTGACCTTGAAAAGCACCGCCAAATGCTTAGGAAGCGCCGTGAAAAAGATGGTGTTATAACTTGCGCAATCGTCGGTTATACGAATGCGGGCAAGTCTACGCTGATGAATTATCTTACAGATGCAGGAGTGCTCGCGCAGGATAAGCTGTTTGCAACGCTTGACCCGACTTCCCGTGCGCTCAAACTTCCGAGCGGAGTAATGGTTATGCTTATTGACACAGTTGGTCTTGTGCGCAGGCTTCCTCACCATCTTGTTGAAGCGTTTCGCTCAACGCTTGAGGAGGCTGCGCTTTCTGATATTATACTGAATGTTTGTGATGCGTCAAGCGATGAAGCAAGAACTCATATGCAGGTTACAACCGACTTGCTTGAGTCTCTCGGATGCGGAGATACACCTATTTTAACAGTGCTGAATAAATGCGATTTGCTTGATGCAGACACAATTGCACAGGATTTTAAATCCTGTATACGCATAAGTGCCAAAAACGGCACAGGAATTGAAGAATTATTACAGGCAATAGATGATAACCTACCTGTACGATTAAAGCGTGTTAAGCTGCTATTGCCGTTTGCTCAGGCAGGCATTGCAAGTGAAATACGCTTAAAAGGAACGCTGATTTGTGAGGATTACACTGCCGACGGACTTTTGGTAGATGCGATTATAGATGAAGCGCTTTATGCAAAATTTAGCAAATTTGAAATAAAAACAGAAAAATAATGTTTATATCTGCTAAAACTATTGAAATTATTTAATGTATGTGATATGATAATGCTATGAAATGAGGGAGATGCTTGTCGTTTTTGGATGCGGTTAATTCTGTTGATTTGACAGTGCTTGAATTTATACAAAACACATTCAGATATGCATTTCTTGACCATATTATGGTTGCCTTGAGTTATATGGGTGAGGCAGGAGCAATTTGGATATTGTCGGGTATTGTTATGCTGTTTTTCAAAAAAACTCGCCTTATGGGAGTAATGGCTCTTACTGCGATGGCGACAGGCTATCTTGTTGGAGAACTTGGCATAAAAAACCTTGTGTGCCGACCGCGTCCGTTTGTTGTAGTCCCTGATGTGGTCTTAAATATAGCCCCGCCGTCGGGATACAGCTTTCCGTCAGGTCATAGCTGTTCGTCGTTTGCAGCGGCAACGGTTATATTTTTGTGCGATAAGCGATATGGCATACCGGCGCTTGTATTAGCGTCATTGATTGCTATTTCAAGACTATATAACTTTGTCCATTTTCCGTCAGATGTTTTGTGCGGAATATTCCTTGGAATTATCTGTGCGTTGATGACTGTGCTTGTATACAATAGAACAGGGCTTTCAAACAAATTTAACAAATTAGAGAGGACGGAGCAATGAGTAACTACAGATTTGCAGGCAGAACTTCAAAGGAACTCTTTTTGATAAAGGGTATAAATGTATTTGCTGAGAAATGGGTGCACGCAGGCGGTTGTGCAACCGTAACCAATCCTCAAAACAAAAAGACATATGTGTTTTCAAAATATATCAGCGGCGGAGTTGAATTTGTTGCAGGTAAGGATTCAAACGGTTACTGGTTGTTTTTTGTAGAGACTTAGAATTTTGTATGTCAACAAAAGTGATAAAAAGGAAGAATATAGATATGTGCAATGAAAAACTTTTGGCAAAAAATCTGTTTGATTACAGCAAAACCATAGCTAAGCCGCTTTTTGAAAGCGTTGAATTTCCTTGGGAGGTTTTGCCGAAAATCAAGGATTTTATTATAGAAATAGGAAAAACTCTTGACCCGCAAATCTATGAGCAGAGGGGAGAGGATATATGGGTGGCAAAAAGTGCAACAGTATATCCCTCAGCCTATTTGGGCGGTCCGCTGATAATTTGCGAGGATGCCGAGGTGCGTCATGGGGCGTTCATAAGGGGCAGTGCAATAGTCGGCAGAGGTGCAGTTGTGGGCAACTCAACCGAGCTTAAGAATTCTATCCTGTTTGACTGCGTTCAGGCTCCGCATTATAATTATATAGGCGACAGTATCCTTGGTTACAAGTCGCACACTGGCGCAGGTGTAATTACCTCAAATCTCAAGAGTGACAAGAGCCTTGTGACAGTTCTTTGTGACGGTGAAAAAGTCGAAACAGACGTCAAAAAATTTGGCGCAATGCTCGGTGATAATGTTGAGGTTGGCTGTAACAGTGTGCTTAATCCCGGTTCTGTAATCGGCAGAGGTACAAATATTTATCCGCTTTCATTTGTACGTGGTTATGTTCCCGAAAACAGCATATACAAGCGACTCGGAGAGGTTGTAGATAAACTATGATTTTTCAGCAGTTAATGGCATTATCCAAGCTGAAGCCAAGAAAACTTATTAATCTCGTGCTTTCAATCGCTGCGCTCATTTCTGCAATCATCCTTTTGGGAACCATTTTTTCAGGAAATGAACCTGATGATGTGTTATATAACAATATGACAAGCCTTTTAGCGCAGATCTCTTTTTGCGCTATGGCTGTTGAATGTGCACTGATATTTTATGCAGTGCTATATATTGTAGAGGAATTATTTATAAGACTTTACCACAAAATAATAGACAAATCCCATTTTATTAAAAAAGAATTATTGACCGAAAATGATACAGAAAAAATCACAGGTAAGCAATTTATTGCAAGAATTTCAATCCTATTGGGCATTTTCGTTCTTATAAACATCTTTTTTCTTTATTGTTTATCTTCAGATCAAACAATCATCACCGCTACTTCAATCACAGAGAAATCATTTTTTAATCCAAGCGGAACTACTTATGATTACAACGATATCACAAGTGTTGAAATTGATCAAAGTAATGGGAATCCGACATACATAATGAAAATGAATGACGGCAATACAGTCAAGGCTATTGAAGGCAGTGTTGAGGAAATATATCAAATTAATAAAATTGTAAACAAATATGATGTGCCTAAAAATATACGCTGCTTAGAAAGTGAAATAAATCGCTTTGAAGACACCGATGAAAAACAAATTGCCGAATTATTTAAGTAATCACAGGGCGGCTTGCCAAAAGCCGCCTTATTAAATTACAATATAAAACAAATAAAACATTTTTATAATACTTGATTTTATAGAATGAATATGATATAATGTACAACAGTTGCAAGAAGTCATAAGCGTGCAATTAAGTGAGCGGCAGGCCCTGTGCGATTGGGGTCTGTGAACCATGTCAGGCGGGGAACCGAGCAGCATTAAGCAGTATTGCCGATGCGATGCAGTAAGTCTGTCGTTCACTTATTTGTACGATTACCGTTGTTTCGGCTGACGGCTTGCACTTTTTCTTTAATTGGAATGTGATTCGTTTTTTACAACGCTTTTCGGAGGTGATTTTTTGTATCAGGTATTGTACCGCAAATGGCGTCCGCAAACATTTGACGATGTGTCCGGACAAGAGCACATCACAACTACGCTCAAAAATGAGCTTAGCACAGGCAGACTTAACCACGCCTATCTGTTTACAGGCTCAAGAGGTACGGGAAAAACTACCTGTGCAAAAATTCTTACCAAAGCGGCAAACTGCCTTGATTTGCACAACGGTAACCCCTGCGGTAAGTGCGAAATTTGCAGGGGAATTGATGACGGCAGTGTGCTTGATATTGTTGAAATGGATGCTGCCTCCAACAGAAAAATTGATGATATTAGACAGATTATTGATGAAGTACAGTTCAAGCCTGCCAAGTGCAAATACAGGGTATACATTGTAGACGAGGTGCATATGCTCACTCAGGAGGCGTTTAATGCGCTGCTGAAAACGCTTGAAGAGCCGCCTGAACACGTGATTTTTATATTGGCTACAACAGAGGTGCATAAGCTGCCTCAGACAATTTTGTCACGATGCCAGCGGTTTGATTTTCATCGCATACCGCCTCGTGATATTGCCGACAGATTGTTGTATGTGGCAAAGCAGGAGGGGGTACAGCTTTCTGACAATGCCGCTATGATGGCGGCGTCTGTTGCCGACGGTGCACTCAGAGATGCTTTGTCATTGCTTGACAGATGTATTGCTATTAGTTCTGATATTGACGAGGATGTTGTGCGCAGTGCGGCAGGACTTGCACGCAAAACCTACCTTTTTGAGCTTGCGGCATGTGCAATCAACAAAAACACAGCCAAGGCTCTTGAGATTATCGACCGACTGTACAGCGAGTCCAAGGATATGGCGCGGCTTTGCGACGAACTGCTATCTCACTTTAGAATACTTATGCTCATAAAATCGGTGCGCAATCCCAGAAATATAATCATAATGTCTGATGATGAATTTGACGAGGCTCAAACTCAGTCAGATTATTTGTCGCTTGCCGACATTGTGTACTATATGGATGTGCTTTCGCGCACTTACCAGAATATGGGGCACGGAACAGGGGACAGAACAGAGCTTGAGATGGCTATGGTTAAATTGTCTTCTGCTGAGCTTGACGGAACAACCGAGGCACTTATTGCAAGAGTTACGGCACTTGAAAAAGCAGTAAAATCAGGTATTACAATAAGCAGTGCGTCTGTTGATACTCAGTCGGATGCCCAAGCAATCGAATCAAAACACTCTGAAAATCAACCGCAAAAAGCATATGAGCAGACTGCACCCGAGTCTGTTGAAAAAAAGAGTGAAGAAGTACCTCAAAACAAGGCTCCGATAACAAAACCTGCCCCAAAGCCTGTTGTAACAGCAGAGCCTAAGCAGAGCGCAAGCCTTGATGAAATTTATAAAAATGCAAAGCCGTTTCCTCAGTGGGTGGATGTAGTTAATAATCTAAAGCCGATATCAAGAGCTATTGCGGCAGCCTTTACAGGCTCACAGGCATTTGAGAGTTCAGGATATCTATTGATTGATACAAGTAACGAGATGGCGTTTGAACTGCTCAAAAGCAGCAGTAGGCGCGAAGAAATCCGCAACATAATTAAGGAAACAACAGGCAGAGTATATAAGCTTGGCCCATACAAGCAAAAGCAACAGCAGAAAAAGACTGTTGACCCTATTGATAAGCTCAAGGAAAGTCTTAGTGACAGTGGGGTTGAAATAACAGAAGAATAAATATTTTAATTGTCAGCGGCATTGTGTCGCTTATAAAGACAGTTTTTGCTTAGAAAAGCAGGAAGTAATATTTTGAAAGGAAGTTTTAAATTATGAAAGCAAGATTACCAAAGGGATACGGTAGCGGCGGAACAAACAATATTCAGCAGCTTGCACGTCAGGCACAAAAGCTTCAAGACGATATGGAAGCCGCAACAGCTGAGCTTGAGGCAAAGGAATATGAGGCTACAGCAGGCGGCGGAGCAGTTAAGGTAACTGTAACAGGTAAAATGGAGCTGACAAAGGTTGAAATTTCGCCTGAGGTAGTTGATCCCGAAGATGTTGAAATGCTCTCAGACCTTGTTATGGCAGCTGCAAACGAAGCAATCAGAACTGCCGCAAAGGAAAAAGAAGAGAAAATGGAATCAATCTCCGGTGGACTTAACATTCCGGGAATGTTTTAATTATGGCTCAGTATAACGTCGCTCCGCTGGAAAATCTGGTGGAGCAGTTTGAAAAAATGCCGGGCATAGGTCATAAAACTGCACAGCGGCTTGCATATTATGTGCTCAATCTGTCAAAAACACAGGCAGAGGAGCTTGCAAACGCTGTTATGGATGCCCAAACCAAGATTCATTATTGCAGTCGTTGCTGTAATTTAACCGATAAGGAGCTTTGTCCTGTGTGTGCAAGTTCCGTTAGAGATAATTCGGTGATTTGTGTTGTGGAAACTCCGAGAGATGCAACGGCAGTAGAAAACACTCACGAATTTAAAGGTGTTTATCATGTTTTGCACGGCGCAATTTCTCCTCTGAATGACGTTGGACCCGATAACCTTACCATAAAGCAGCTCATTGCAAGACTTTCGGGCGATGATGTTGAAGAGGTAATAATGGCTACAAATCCTACCGTTGAGGGGGACGCAACGGCTCTGTATATCTCAAAGCTTTTAAAGCCTATGGGCGTTAAGGTGACAAGGCTTGCCTATGGTATTCCCGTCGGCGGCGATTTGGAATATGCAGACGAGTATACGCTTGCAAAGGCGCTTGAGGGCAGGAACGAAATATAATTTTCAACATTTTCCGCTTGACAAATGCTTATTGCGATGTTATGCTTTTAATCTTCTCAAACACAATTGAAAGGGGGAATATGCAGTGGCAAATTTAAAGACGATTGCGCAAAACAAAAAGGCTCATCACGACTACTTTATTGAAGAAAGCTATGAGGCAGGCATTGAGTTGTGCGGCACAGAGGTAAAATCTGTGCGCAACGGCAGAGTTAACCTCAAAGACAGCTGGTGTTCAATTGTAGAGGGTGAAATATTTGTAAACGGTATGCATATTTCTCCGTATGAACACGGCAATATCTTTAACCGTGACCCGATGCGTGTGCGCAGATTGCTTATGCACAAAAAAGAGATTAACCGCCTTTACGGTACTGTAAAGCAGACGGGATATTCACTTATTCCCATCAGCCTGTATTTTAAGGACAGCAAGGTGAAAATTCAGATTGGACTTTGCCGAGGTAAAAAGCTCTATGACAAGCGTGAGGATATGGCTAAACGCAGTGCAAAGCGTGACATTGAGCGTGCGCTTAAGGAGCAGGTCAGAGGATAGGTTGATGAATTTACAGGACTTATATTATTATGTTTCAACAATCAAAGAGGTTCGGGTGATAGGCAGAGAATTTTCTGCGTATGGAAGAGATTATGCTCTTGTCGGTTTGGTAAATACTAATGAAAGCACAGAACTTGTTTTTCTTGAATATGATGAAAGATGTGCTGATAATGATTGCTGTTCAGAACCGGAAAATATGACAAATCGAGAATTTGCTTTGGCAGATAAAGATATTCAAAAGGGATTTTCTGACTTGCTTAATGAGGTTGTAATCGGTAATAACAGATTTAATACCCAAGGCTCACACGGCAGTTCACTTGACTGCGGTATGGATAGTGACATATATGTTATTGCTGAATTTATGAAGCAGGGCTGGATATCGGAAAAATTTTTCGATTATCCGCCCGAATGTGTTTTCGTTGATTTTATTGAGCTTGAAGAAAAGATTGAAAATCTTTCACAGCTTGATTTATCATGCCAGATTAGACTTATTACTTATGAGGTCTGCAAGGATGAATTTCCTGATATTAAGCTTGATTTGCCGATTGAACAGGATATAGACAAGACCGTTTCTCTATTTGACGGTGAAGAGGAAATCTGTATAAAAAGGGTACATTTGGTTGACCTTAGTGAAGAAGAAAGTATTTACAAAGGGGATATTCAAAGGATTTGTCCAAAGAATATGAGAGTACCTGTAATTGAATACACTTGCAATGGTGAATGTTGTTTTGAAATAAGTCTTTCTTCTTATCTTGACGGCATATTTGGTGATGAGTGCAATGGGTTTAATACTGATGACGGTGTAGTCGGAATTGCAATCGGCATGCCATCGATTGAAGATGAAAAATTCTATACAATTCAGCAAGCCGTAAATGCAGACTCAAAGCATATTGAATGTGAGATTATTAGATGCACAAAAGAAATTAAAAATCCCGATATAAGGGAATTTTTGATATAATAAATATGGGGATGTAAAGGTTTCGACGGGGATTATAAACCTTGGTAAGCGAGCGGCGGTGCGGAACCGCCATAAAATCCGCAACTTAAAAATAACTGACAACAATAAAGTTGCATTAGCAGCTTAATGCTGCTCGTTCCTGCACAGAGTACCTCGGCTGTGTAAGGGGCGTCGATTAGAGGTAAATGTGAACAAAGAAGTGCTCCGTACTTTGTCACACATCAGGAGCTACCAAACTGCAAAGCCTGTCGTTAGGCGTTGCAGCAAGGGAATATAAAAATAGCGACTGCGCTCGGAGAAAGCCTTGGCAAGTGATTTTCGGACAGGGGTTCGACTCCCCTCATCTCCACCAGTCCAGTGCCTCGACACGCATATTGCGTTCGGGGCATTCTTCTTTTTTTAGTTAATTTCTCGCGTCAGAGGTGACATCCTTTTTATAACCTATTGACAAATAAGAACCGCAATTTTGATACAATGCGTATCTTAATTGCGGTTCATTTTTTGATTTTCAGAAACTGCCTCTTTGATTAGAGAACAAATGGCATATAGCAAAAAGCATAATCTGACTGTGCGTTGGTTGTGCGATTTTCACATAATTGAATTTTTATGGCAAAAAAGTGCATAAAAAGAGGAATTTAAAATTGTTAAAATCGCCATTTTTTAATTTTTGGTTTATAAATCAATTGAATTTGCGACCGTTATGTGATAAAGTTGAAATGATTAGGTTTTCCTAACAAATACAGAAATTTTGAAAGGAGTTAAACAAATGAAAACCAAAAGAACGGTAAAGCTTATAGGCGTGCTTGTTGCGCTTAGTATGGTAATTTGCTGTATGTCCTTTGCGTTTGCCAGTACATCGGCTGCGACTGTCAATAACAACGCACCTGTTTCTGCTATAGCAGGCTCTGTTGTTGAAAAAGACGGTTTTACTTGGGACAATGCAACAGTTTACTTTATGCTTACTGACCGTTTCAGAAACGGCAACACATCAAACGACCACTCATACGGCAGAACACTGGACAAAGACGGTAACCCGATTCCCGGCTGGGATACTGCTCCGGGCACATTCCACGGCGGTGACTTTGCAGGTATTACACAGGCTATCGAGGAGGGCTATTTCAACGACCTCGGCGTAAATGCACTGTGGATTTCCGCTCCGTATGAGCAGACTCACGGATACTGCGACTCAGGCGCAGGTCACTTTGCGCACTATTCATATCACGGCTATTATGTGCTTGACTATACCGAAACAGACGCAAACTTCGGTACACCCGAGGAGTTTGAAACTTTGGTTGACACTGCTCACGAGCACGGCATCAGAGTTATTATGGACATAGTTATGAACCATTGCGGCTACAATACAGTAGCTGATATGGAGGAGTATGGTTTCGGTACACTTTTAGAGGGTGCAACTGATTATAAGTATGTCATTGAAAATGTCAGTGATTTCAACAACCATATTGATTACCAAACATCAGCAGAAGACTGGGGCAAATGGTGGGGTCCCGACTGGATAAGAAGCGGCCTTCCGGGATACACCGAGGGCGGCGGCAGTAACGAAACAATGAGCCTCGCCGGCCTGCCTGACTTCAAAACAGAGCAGACAACGCCTGTTTCAATTCCTGAGGTCTTAAAGACAAAGTGGACAAAAGAGGGTACATACAACGAAAAAATCGAAAAGTACGGCAGTTCAAATACCGTAACAGGCTATCTTACAAGCTGGCTTGCCGACTGGGTAAGAACATACGGTGTCGACGGCTTCCGCTGTGACACAGCAAAGCATGTTGAGAAGAGCTCGTGGAAACAGCTCAAAACTGCCTGCGTAGATGCACTTGCAGAATGGCGTCAGAACAACCCTGACAAGCCGGGTGCAGACTGGCAGCAGGACTTCTGGATGACAGGCGAGGCTTGGGACAAAGGCGTTGGCTATGATGAATACTATACACAGGGCGGCTTTGACTC
>DKXL01000040.1:0-14298 GCA_002493005.1 Ruminococcaceae bacterium UBA7127 | reverse complement strand
GCTTTCGTTCATTTCATCACACGATGCGCTTTTAACCCGTGGTGATACAAACACAATGATTTACACCGGCTCGGCATTTCTCCTGGCTCCGGGCGGCGTTCAGATTTACTACGGTGACGAATCAAACCGTCCGATGTTTGATGGCTTAGCCTTTGACGGCGCCGGTGGTTCCGGTCACTCACTGCGCAGTGATATGAACTGGGACAGCCTTGACCAAACTGTTCTCGCTCACTGGCAGAAGGTTGGTCAGTTCCGTAACAACCATGTTGCAGTCGGTGGAGGTAGCAACACAAAGCTTTCTGCAACAAGCGGCGTTGCATTTGCAAGAACTTATGACAAGAACGGTGTTTCTGACAAGGTAGCAGCCGTAATCGCTGCTTCTTCAAATGCAGATGTAACTATTGATGTTTCTACATTATGGAACGACGGTCAGCGGCTTATGAACACCTATGACCAGTCATCTGCAACAGTTACAGACGGCAAGGTAACATTTAACAGCGGTGCAAACGGAACAATTCTCATTCAGGAGCCGGACGGCAGACCTATTATGAGCGTAAAAGGCGCGGCAAAGTTCAAGGGTACACAGACTGTTACGGTATCACTTGAGGAATGTGACAGCGCAACCTGCTCAATCGACGGCGGCAATAAGTTCCTTGTTACAAACGGCTCAACCTTTGAAATCGGTAAAACTGCTTACGAGGGCGACACAGTCAAAATCATACTCGAGGCAACAAACGAAAAGGGTTCATCAAGATCGGTTGCATCCTTCTATAAGATGTTTGAGAGCGAACAAGTGCCGACAACAGGCGATCCTGATTCTACAGTTCCTCCTCAGCAAGGAAAGATCTATGTAAAGAGCGACAGCGCACCTTATATTTATGTCTGGACAGGTGAAAACACAGCGCAATGCGGTGCTTGGCCGGGAACACAGATGACAGAAAAGAACAGCGACGGCTACTATGTTATGGAGCTTGACACAACAGATACCTACAATGTTGTTCTCAATAACGGCAGCGACAGCAACAAGAGCCGCGACTTCAAAAATCTCAACGGAGATACATATCTTGAAGTTCCGTCAGGCAATTACGCTGCAGCAAAGGTTATGGGCGCAATCGGTGACGATCCGTCTGAAAAGTCAGTTACAATCACAATTAAGCCGTACAGCCCTTCGGCAAGCTATTATCTCTATGTCTGGACTGACGACAAGAGCGAACCGGCAGGCGGATGGCCGGGCACAAAGCTTACGGAAAAGGACGCTGACGGCAACTATATATTCACAGTAAGCGGCTACGATAAGGTTAGCGCAATCGTAGGTACGGGCAACGACAGCAAAAGGACCTCTGATATTACAGGCATTATCGACGGTTCCTGCATAGAAATAACAAACGAGGACTGCACAACCTTTAAACTCACTAAGCCTGAGATTGTTCTTTCAAAATTCCAGACGCTCAAGAAAGAGGCAAGAGAAGTACTTGCAATGACATCAAGCGACTATACTGCCTCAAGCTGGAAAAATGTTTCTGCTGTTATGAAAACAGCCAATGAGCTCATCGCACAGGGCGAGGGCGTTGCTGATGAAGCACTTGTTGAAAGCACACTTGAGTCGCTTATAAATGCAAAATCAAAACTCGTGCTTGCAAACGCAGGTCTTTCATATGCTGTTAAGGACAAAGCTACAATAGTTGGTGTTGCAGTTCAGGACGCAGACATCACGGTAACAGCGAACGGCAAGTCCTACAAAACACATTCAGATGAAATCACAGGTAAATTTACTGTTGAGGCAACTGCGCTCACAGCTTCATCTGTAATCAAGGTTGATGTTGAGAGAAAGGGTCTGTCGTCAGCAACATATTCATATAATATGTCAAACGGCGATATCACAAGCTATATTCCGCCTACAACAACTCCGCCGGAAACTCAGCCAACAACACCATCAGTTAAACTTGGCGATGTAACGGGTGAGGGAGAAATTACTGTTGGCGACGCAACACTTATTCAGAAGCATATTGCATCGCTTGCAAAATTGACAAGTCAGCAGATGCAGGCTGCAGATGTCGATAATAACGGCGAAATCAATATCAAGGACGCAACAGAAATTCAGAAGTATATTGCAGATATAAGCAGTGCGTTAGGATAAAAACGATATAAATCTATCTTAATTAAAAGTCCCTTGCTTTAAACGGCAGGGGACTTTTGTTTCAGTAAAATATATTTACCTTAATTATGTAGATGTAATTATCTGATATACTATTACTTTTTTATTTAGCACCCGTAACATAACTTGGGTGCATTTGTATTAAAATAAGAGATTTGTTCCATTTTACCGCCTTTAAATTAAAGGCGGTTTTTTCTGTTAAATAAGTTGTTTTTGGATTAAGCTAATTTTTCAATAAGAGAGCGTGATTTATGGCTGAAAGTCAAAGTAATCACCTCTGCTATATTCAAAAACAAATGGTTGGCTTATCCGATTTTACGAATGAACAGATAATTAATGCAGATGTAAACGGTGATGGTGTTGTTAGTATTTTTGATGCTACACATATTCAAAAATATCTGGTAGGTTTGGTTGAAATATAAAATATATTTTAATCCCTGAAAGGTAAAATCCTTTCAGGGATTTTTCAGTCTGTCGCAGAATTGTACTGAAACGACAACGACAGATCAAGCATAGACTCTGTAATACTTTTCAAAATGGTACGGAATAACCTCCGCTGAGAAAAATCGCAGAAGAAGCCCGGCAAATGTGTATTAATGGATTAATTCAAAGTGGTAGTAACAAGGCTGCAACAGTTTATAACAAGGAAAAATTCTCTTTTGCTTGTCGCAGATAAAAAGGAGAATATCCGTTAGTAGATGCTTTTGAATTTGATTCCAATTTTGATGGCGATACAGTGAATAAGTGTACTTCAATCCATTTAATGACATATATTATTTCTTATATTAGAAATTTGAATGATATAACGATTTAATTAACTTAAGATAATGATTTTTGAGGATTGTTATGTTATAATCAAAATGTCAGGATACAAAGCACAGATGCTTTGTGCTAAAGTCAAATTAAAGAGCTGCCTGTATTTTAAATGGAATTGGTGGCAGGGGGGATTTTATGAGTAAAATTTTTGTTTCGGGGCTTGTTAATATTGAAACTACCGTGAAGGTCAGAAAATTTCCGATAGATTACTATCCGATTGACTTTCCGTTTTTTGGGGTGAATTCTGCGGTGTCCGGTGTTGGAGTAAACATTGCCAAAGCTTTGAAAACTTTGGGTGACGATGTTGTTCTTACATCAATGACAGGCAACGATTTTGAAAGCGAACAAGTATTTGCCGAGCTTGATTCTGTCGGAATTGACACAAAGCATATCCGCAAATGTCTTGTTGCTACGCCTGCATCTGCTGTGTTATATGATGACAGCGGAAAACGTCAGATTTATTGCGATTTAAAAGATGTTCAGGAAGTTGAGTACGGTTTTTCCGATGAATTTGCAGACTGTGATATTGTTATTTCAGGTAATATAAATTTTAACCGAGAATTGCTCAGAAAGGCAAAGGCGGCAGGAAAAACTATTGCAACCGATGTTCAAGTGCTTGCGAATATAAACGATGACTTCAACAGAGAATTTCTTGAAAATGCTGATATTCTGTTTTTAAGTGATGAGGAAATCAACGGAGATTACCGTGAATTTTTGAGAGCAATCGGCGAAAAGTATAAGAATAAGATTATTGTGCTTGGCATGGGCGTCAATGGTGCGTTGATGTATACCGACAATACATTTTATCAGCTCTCGGCAGTAAAGGTTGAGAATGTTGTGAATACCGTCGGAGTAGGCGACAGCCTGTTCAGCGCTTTTCTGCACTATTACGCAAAGGGAACAGACCCGTTGGAATGCTTAAAAAAGGCAGAGATTTTTGCATCGGAAAAGATAAAAACAAACGGCGCAGCAAAAGGCTTTGTCAGCGAAAGTACGATTGATGAATTGTCAAAGAAAATAGTTATAGATGTTCAAATGTTTACTTAAATACATATAATATAACATAACCCATAATGCCATTTTCGTAAGTGAAACGGCATTGTGGGCTTTTGTTTAAACATATTAGTCCGCAAAGCCGCTTTAGAAATAACTTGCTGTTACTGTAATTATCTGAGATGTATTTTTTACTTTGTGTTGACTCTTTTATAAAATTGGTATAAAATTGTTGTATCATACCAAAGGGGTTGTGAATATGAAGCAAAGAATAAAAAAGTTCAGTGTTAATAATTACAGCAAACGTGCTGTTTCAATGATATTATGTCTGGTTATGATTTTATCACTTGCGGCGTGCAGCAGCGATAAAAAAGAAAGCTCCAATAAACCTCAGAGCAGTCAGGCAACAAAGCCTAAAGAAATTGATGTGCAGGCTGAATTCGATGAGTTTTGTGATGAGTTGTTTGTGGAATATCTTGAGGATGATCCGCTCAATGCGCATTTTCTTGTGAGTGATCCTGCTGATTACGGCGTTGAGTATGACGAGGACGATTATACGCTCGGTGAAGTTTCACTTGAGGAAAATGAAGATGCTTATGAATCATTGCAGGAATATGTTCGTGAACTTAACAGCTTTTCACGAGCCGACTTGTCCGCCGACCGTAAGATAACCTATGATATTATATCGGAATACCTAAGGATTCAAAATGAATTGGGCGAAAATGCAGAGATAGTAAATCTTTTTGAGCCGTCTGTGGGCATTGCTTCAAATCTTTCTACAATTTTTAATGAATATGAATTTTATGACAAAAAAGATGTGAATGAGTATCTTCTGTTTCTCAAGGATACAAAGAGATATATGGAACAGTGTATCAAGTTTACTCAAGAACAAGCTGCGCAAGGATATTTTATGACTGATAAAATTGCTGACAAAGCTGTCGATGAGTGCAAAAAGCATTATGACGGAAAGGGTAAGGATTTGATTGAAAGCTTTGAGGAAAAGCTTGACGAACTTAAATTAAATGAATCCGAAAAGAACAGTTATATTAAAAAGCAAAAGGACTATATTGAAAAATACTATCTCCCTGCATTCAAAAATGCGGCTGACTCGCTGAAAAAGCTGAAGGGTTCAAGCGATAATGACGGCGGACTTTGCAATTACGGCGCTGTCGGCAACAACTATTACAGTGCTCTTGTGCAGGAAAAAACGAGCAGCGATATGACTCCGGATGACGCCATTGAGCTGCTTGACGGAAAATTGAAAGAAATCATTACGGCAATGATGTTAATAAATGCGGATGATTATTCGGATTATGAAAATTATAAGCCCGATTTTAAAACTCCTAATGAGATATTAGACTTTTTGTCGCAAAAAGTTGAAACAAGCTTTCCTGCTCCCGTAACTACAAAATATAACATCAAAAATATGAGCAAAACAAGTGAAAACGATATGACTGCTGCGTATTATGTAAAGAGCAGAATTGACGATATAAGCATAAATAACATCAAAGTAAATGATTCGTCGGTAGGGTCTAATGTGACAGAGCTTTATTCAACTCTTGCTCATGAGGGCTTCCCCGGACATATGTATCAGTTTACAGCAATGTTTGCAGACAAGGATATACCTAATATACGCAAAGTCCTGGATTTTATAGGTGCAACCGAGGGCTGGGCACAATATGCAAGTGATTGTGCATTGCAGTATCTTGATACAACTGACGCTGTTAAGAATATGATATCTATGAATACATTAATCAACTATGCGCTCGTTGCAAGAGTTGACCTTGGCGTAAACTATGAGGGTTGGACTATTGATGATACATATGATTATCTAAAAAGCTATATTCAAGTTGATGATGATTTTGAAAATGAGGACAATGCCGCTTCACAGTTATACAACATAGCTGTAGGTAATCCTGCGGAATATCTGCCGTATGCAGTTGGGTATATCAAGATGCTTGATATGCGTGATACTGCTGAAAAAAAGCTTAAAAATAAGTTTGATGAGAAAGAGTATCACGAATTTATTATAAATCTCGGTGTTGCTCCGTTTAGCGTATATGAATCTGCGCTCAATAAATGGATAAAAGCTCAGAAGTAATTTGAACTATAAAATGAAACCGTGCTGATACTTATTTGAATTTGCCGCATCGGCCTGCAATGTAGCTTGACCGATGCGGTATTATTATTTGCTTGAACGGTGATTGGCTAACTGTCATTTATGACAATTTTTACACACAAAAAATATTGATGTTGCACATTTGAGAAAGCAATATGAACAATAATCTGAGCGCAATGTGTCAATATAATACAAAAAACGGGTATCAAATATACATAAATCTAAAATTTCCATTAAATTTTTTGTAAAAAATTGTTGTATTAATCGGCGGTGTATTGTATAATAAGAAAGAAAGTGATTTGTATATATTAATTGTACAGGAGGTTAATGATATGACAGAAACATCTTTGAATGCTTTCAAGGGAACTCTTGCCCAGGAAAGAAAGCTAAAAGAAGTATTGGAAAAGCATAAGGATATGCCGGGTGCATTGCTGCCTTGCCTTCAGGAAGCTCAGGGAATCTATGGTTACCTGCCTATTGAGGTTCAGCAGATGGTAGCAGATGGTCTGGGAATATCACTCAGTGAGGTTTACGGTGTTGCTACATTCTACTCACAGTTCAGCCTTACACCAAAAGGCGAACACAGAATCAGCGTTTGCCTTGGTACAGCATGCTATGTTAAGGGTGCCGATAAGATTCTTGCTGCCATTGAGGAAAAGCTTGGCATCAAGAGCGGAGAGTGCACACCCGACGGCTTGTTCTCAATCGATTCTTGCCGTTGTGTAGGCGCTTGCGGTCTTGCTCCGGTTATGATGATTGATGACGAGGTTTATGGTAAGCTGACACCTGATATGGTAGATGGTATACTTGATAAGTATATCAAGAAGGGAGGCAAATAATTATGAAACTTGAAGATCTTAACAAAATTAAAAAAGAACACGAACAGATTGTTAAAGTCAGAAAGCTGATTGCCTCCGAGGGCGAAAAGCTTGCTAAGAAAACAGGTTATCGCAAGCAGGTGCTTGTGTGCGGAGGTACAGGATGTACTTCTTCAGGCAGTAAAAAGGTTATTGCCGCACTTGAAAAGGCACTTAAGAAGAACGGCTTAGAGAAAGAAATACTTGTTGTAAGAACAGGTTGCTTTGGTCTTTGCTCATTAGGTCCGATTATGATTGTTTATCCTGAGGGTGCGTTCTATTCTCAGGCTACTCCGGAGGGCGTAGAGAGAATTGTTAAAGAGCACCTTAAAGAGGGCAACGTTGTTAAGGAGCTTCTCTATCAGGAGACTGTTCACGAGGACGGCTCGATTATCTCACTCTCAGAAACTGCATTCTACAAAAAGCAGCTCAGAGTTGCGCTTAGAAACTGCGGTGTTATCGACCCTGAGAACATTGACGAATACATAGCTGTTGACGGTTATCAGGCTCTTGCAAAGGTACTCACAAAGATGACTCCTGACGATGTTATCAATGAGATTACCAAATCAGGACTCCGCGGCAGAGGCGGCGGCGGTTTCCCGACCGGCAGAAAGTGGTCGTTTGCTAAGGCAAGCGTTAATGATGTAAAATATGTTTGCTGTAATGCCGACGAGGGTGACCCCGGTGCGTTTATGGATCGTTCAATTCTTGAGGGCGACCCGCAGTGTATTATTGAGGCAATGACTATTGCAGGCTATGCAATCGGTGCTCATCACGGCTTTGTATATATCAGAGCTGAGTATCCAATCGCTGTTGACAGACTGCAAAAGGCTATTGACCAGGCAAAAGAGTACGGATTCCTCGGTAAAAACATCCTTGATTCAGGTTTTGATTTTGATATGGAAATCAGACTTGGTGCAGGTGCTTTTGTATGCGGTGAGGAAACTGCGCTTATGACATCTATCGAGGGTAACCGCGGTGAACCGCGTCCGCGTCCTCCGTTCCCTGCTGTTAAGGGATTGTTTGGCAAGCCAACCGTACTTAACAATGTTGAAACATATGCTAATATTGCACAGATTATTTTGAACGGCAGTGACTGGTTTACTTCAATGGGTACTCCTACAAGCCCGGGTACAAAGGTATTTGCTCTTGGCGGTAAGATTACAAACGTTGGTCTTGTTGAAATTCCGATGGGTACTACCCTTCGTGAAATCGTTGAAGAAATCGGCGGCGGTATTCCAAACGGCAAGAAGTTCAAGGCGGCTCAGACCGGCGGTCCTTCAGGCGGTTGTATCCCTGCTCTTCATATTGACACTCCAATCGATTATGACAGCCTGCTTGCGCTCGGTTCAATGATGGGTTCAGGCGGTATGATTATCCTTGACGAAGACACCTGTATGGTAGATATCGCCAAGTTCTATCTTGAATTTACCGTTGATGAGAGTTGCGGTAAATGTACACCTTGCCGTGTCGGCACTCGCAGACTTTTGCAGTTCCTCGACAAGATTACAGAGGGCAAGGGCGAAATGGAAGACCTTGAGAAGATAGAAGAGCTTGCAAAGCATATGCAGACTTCTTCACTTTGTGCTCTTGGTCAAACTGCGCCAAACCCTGTGCTTTCAACTATAGGATATTTTAAAGATGAATATATTGCTCATATTAAGGACAAGACTTGTCCGGCAGGAGTATGTAAGGCTCTTATGAAGTATGAAATTGTTCCTGCAAAATGTAAGGGCTGTACATTGTGTGCAAGAAACTGTCCTGCTAACGCTATTTCAGGTACAGTTAAGCAGCCGCATATTATTAATCAAGACAAGTGCATTAAGTGCGGCGTATGTATGAAGAACTGCAAATTTAATGCTATTATTACACGCTAAGGAGGGATAAATAATGGATATGGTAAATCTTAAAATTAACGGTATCCCTGTTGAAGTTCCAAAGGGCTACACAATTTTACAGGCAGCTAAGGCAGCCAAAATTGAAATTCCGTCATTGTGCTATCTCAAAGATGTCAACTGCATCGGTGCTTGCCGTGTGTGCGTTGTTGAGGTAAAGGGCAGAAGAGGTCTTATCGCTTCCTGTGTTTATCCGGTTGAGGAAGGTATGGAGGTATTTACAAATACTCCAGCCGTAAGAGCCTCACGTAAAACTACTATTGAACTTATTCTTTCTACTCACCACAAAAAGTGCCTTTCTTGTGTAAGAGGCAACAACTGTGAGCTTCAGAAGCTTGCTTTTGACTATGGTGTAGATGAGGACAGATTTAAGGCAGAAGAACCAATATATGATATCGACGACCAGTCACCTTATATTGTTCGTGATAACAACAAGTGTATCCAGTGTATGCGCTGTGTTGCCGCCTGCAAAAACGTGCAGGAGGTTTCGGTTATCGGACCAATCAAAAGAGGCTTTAAGGTTCATGTCGGCTGTGCTTTTGAAAAGGGCTTGGGTGACTCACCGTGCGTTGGCTGCGGTCAGTGTATCGTAAGTTGTCCTGTAGGCGCACTCAGCGAGAAGAGCCAAATCGACGAGGTTTGGGATGCAATCTCTAATCCTGACAAGAAGGTCATTTTCTATACTGCTCCGTCAATCAAGGCTACTCTCGGCGAAAGCTTTGGTATGCCGATAGGAACAAATGTTGAGGGCAAGATGGTTGCGGCTATCCGCAGACTCGGCGCTGATAAGGTATTTGATATGGACTTTACAGCCGACCTCACAATTATGGAAGAGGCAACAGAGCTTGTTGAAAGAATTACAAACAAGCAACCGCTTCCTATGTTTACATCTTGTTGCCCCGGTTGGGTTAAGTTTGTTGAGCATTATTATCCTGAGCTCATTCCTCACCTTTCAACCTGTAAATCACCTCAGGCTATGTTTGGCGCTGTGCTCAAGAGTTACTATGCTCAAAAGTACAATATGGATCCGTCAAAGATGTTTGTTGTCAGCGTAATTCCTTGTACTGCAAAGAAGTTTGAGGCAACTCGTCCTGAACTCAGAACATTTGACTATGATGATGTTGACGTTGCTCTTACTACAAGAGAGCTTGCAAGAATGATTAAGGGTGCAGGTCTTGTGCTTGGCGACCTTGATGACGAAGATTATGACGCTCCGTTCAACAAGGCAACTGGCGGCGGCGCAATCTTTGGCGCAACAGGCGGTGTTCTTGAGGCGGCTCTTCGTACAGCGGCAAGAATGCTTGACGGTAGCTTTAAGAAGATTGAATTTAAAGAAGTTCGCGGTCCTCTTGCTGTCAGAGAAGCAAAATATAATGTAGCAGGTATTGAAATTAAGGTTGCTGTTACATCAGGTCTTGGAAATGCAAGAAAGCTCATTGACAAGATTAAGAAGGGCGAAGCTGACTACCAGATGGTAGAGATTATGGCTTGTCCGGGCGGTTGTATCAACGGCGGCGGTCAGCCTGTTCAAAGTGACAGCGTTCGCAACTATGTTGACCTCAAGGCAATTCGTTCAAAGGCTTTGTATGACTACGATAAGACTTGTGAGTACAGAAGCAGTGATGAAAGCCCTGTTATTAAGACAGTTTATCAGGAATACTTTGATGCACCGGGCAAGCCTCGTGCACACAAGCTCCTGCATACAACATATGTCAACAGAGGCAACCACTGATTAAAATCTAATATTTTAACCTTACAATAAAAAACCCTCCGTTAATCGGAGGGTTTTAGTTCGGGTATATTCGTCGGTGTATAGCTTTTCGTCGGTTGCCCGAGTCAAGCATTTTTCTAAATCTAACGCAGGAATCGACTCGTGTACCAATAAAGCTCACCCGGTAGGGGCGACCATTGGTCGTCCGAAAATGAATTGTTACTGTCGGGCAAATGACGTATTAAAATATATTGTGCTATCTGCTCAAATAATATTGTCGGGTAACTGCCGTATTAAAATATATTACGCTATCTACTCGACCATAATTTTACATTTTTAATTGTAAATTGCAAACTCATCTTGCATCGGGGTTGTATTCAAAAAACGGCATAAGCTCAAGCTTGAATTTATTAATTTTGTGCTTGTGGTCAATAAGGGCCTTAGTTTTTTCGTCATCACAAACACCAGTTCTGATATATTTGTCAAGAACAGCGTAGGTAAAACCAAGATTATCCTCGTCACTTTTGCCGCAAAGTCCGTCAGACGGCACTTTGTCAACAAGCTCTGTTGGTAATCCAAGCTCTCTGCCTATTGCTTTTACCTCGGAAACCGTAAGATTTGCCATAGGCGAAAAATCTCCGGCGGCGTCACCGTAACGTGTTGAGTAGCCGACCCAGTCCTCAGACAGATTACAGGTGTTTACAACTCTGCCGTTGACGCTTTGACTAACAGCATAAACTGTTGACATTCTAAGGCGCGGTGCAAGGTTGACTGTTGTTTGGCGTGTAAGTTCAAGCTTGTTCCAACCGTTATAAAATTCAGCATTGTTGATAGCGCCGATAGTGCCGTTAAATGCGTCTGCAATATTTATTTTGACTGCTTTGATTCCAAGATGATTTACAAGCAGCTCAGCCATATCAATGTCGCTCTGTATTCCGTTTGGCATAAGCACGCCAATTACTCTGTCTTTGCCCAACGCTTCAACGCAAAGAGCCGCGGCAACCGAACTGTCTTTGCCTCCCGAGATTCCAAGGACAGCATTACAGCCCTTGCCGTTTTTTTCAAAAAAATCTCTTATCCAGTTTATAACATCATTTTTTACTTTTTTTGCATCAAACATAAAAATACCTCTTTTACATTTTTGATTTTATTGTTACAAATCCAACGCTATTATACATATCAACGTGCTTAATTGTCAATTATGTTTATTTGGCACATCTTCATCGTAAGCAGAGCCGCATTGTGGCTTTCGGGGGTTACTCCTGCACAGCAGCGTGCATCTACGCTGATTTCTGTTTCGGGAAATGCCGCCTTTAGCAGTAATGCATTTGATACAACACAAATATCAGTACAAAGACCGATTAACTCAATTTTGATTTCGTCAGGATTGTAATTGGTGTTTATATAGTGCACAAGCTCTGTTGAGCCAAATGTAGGCTTTTCAAAAGCCTTGTATGGTTTGCCTGCGAGTGCACTGCTGATTTTTTTATTTAGCTGCCAGCCGTGAGTGCCCTTTATGCAGTGGGGAACAGGTAGTTTTTTTCCTTCATGGATGTTTAGATAGTTATCGGAATGTGTGTCGTACGTTAATATAATGTCACCGTTAAATTTGGTGATTTTCTCTTTTACCCTGTCAACAACGGTGACTGCTTCCTTTGTGCCCAACGCTCCGTCAATAAAGTCATTTTGCATATCAACAACTATTAAAATGTCATTCATATATTCACCAATACCTTTGTGTTGATTATAATTTAGGCACATTGAATCTGTTGCGCTTCAATGTGCCGTGATACTTGCCATATTAGAATTCAATACCGATTCTGCCTGTTATACCTCTGTCATATGGGTGTTTGATGCTTTTAAATTCTGTTACATAGTCGGCAATATCAATAAATCTTTGGGGCGGATTATGACCTGTCATAACAATCTCCATGCTGGTAGGAGCATTTGTAATAAATTCAAATACTTCGGATTCACTGAGCATATCCGCATTGATAGCTTCAATAATCTCATCGAAGATAACCATATCGTATTTTTCTGTCAGCGCAGTAGTTACACTCCGCTCAAAAATTCCCTTAAACACTTTGGATGCCTGAGCTTTTTCTTTTTCATCCATTTCAAAGGTGAATTTAAGCTCAAGCGGACAAAATGTGAGCGTGACGTTCTCCATATGGCTTAGCATATGACGCTCTCCGGAAAATTCTGTTTTTAAAAACTGAACAAACAATACCTTAAGCTTGCTGCCTGCGGCTCTTACTGCAAGTCCCACTGCTGCTGTGGTTTTGCCTTTTCCGTCGCCATAATAGATATGTTTCATAAAATCACCCTTTTTATTTGAATATGGCGGACTGATAAAATAGAATTTACCGATGTCCCGTTTTTATGTATTCAATAAGTTTTTCAACATCATCAAAGTCATCATAATCACCGTTTATACCTTCTCGGTGATATACAATGCCGTTTTTCTCGTTCCTTTCAAGACAGTCAAGTAAAAATTCCTCGCCGTATCTTTTGACAAAAAGTGTAAAACCATACGGCTTTACTTTGCTCAGTAGTCCCTTTTTGCAATCTTCTTTACAGTTATAGCAGTGCCCAAGATTTTTTAAAATTGAGCATTTCCTGTTTTCGCACCAACCCTTGTCGGGACATTCATCTGAACTGCATCCTGCACAATGCTCGTTTTCGGAGCACAGGCAGCAAGCAAGTCCGCAGCGTGCAATACCTAATTCCCTTTTCATTTTTCCTCCGTAATGTTTTATTTATGTATAATCCAATAATCCTTGTATGCGTATCCGTCGTTGTTTCCAATCATTAATTCATCTGATTTCACAAAGCCGGATTCTTTTGCGGCTGATTCTCTTTCAACGGCATAGACAGGAACTTTTGTAATTATTGACTCGCAACCGAATAAATCATAAAAGTCCTTTAATATAACAGACATGATGTCAGCGATGGCGCAGGTCTTTTCATATTTGCTGCCCAAATCCAATCTCAATATTCCGCAGCCGTTAAAAGCATCGTCGGAAGCCCTGATGCAGCCTTCTATTGTTCCGATTACTTCTTCGGTTGTGGTATCCAGTACCGACAATCTCGCAAACCACTTGTTATCGTAGGCAAGATTCCAAAATTCGAGTGCTTCAAGCATTCTTTCCTTTGTAGTATAGTAGAAATTATCTCCGTTGCAATTATCACTGTTGAAGAAAGGCAGTGCATTTTTGTCACTGTAAACCTTAAGCAAATCGTCTGCATCGCTCAGCTCGGTTTTTCTGAGAATAAATTTGTCGTCTTTTAAAACAGGACACTCTTCATATATGTTTTTCATAAATATTTCCTTTTCACGTTTGGCAATTCAATTACCTTTATATATGATTATACATTAGTATAGCAACATTTGCAATATGTGCATAATACACAAAAATATAATTTAAGATTATCAAAAGTTCTACATAGGTATTTTCGGGCAAAAGGTTGAATATAAGGGCGATTTATAGTATAATTCTACCTGTGTGACTGCACAAGATATGCGATGAAGCGGGAGGTTGCGACGATTTCGTCGGTTTTTCCGTGGAGTATGTCCGATTTTAAACCGGGCGATTACAATGAAACACAGAGTAAACAAATGGCAATGGGGTTGCTTTGCCATAAGTGCGCTCAAACGCTTTCAGGACGTCCCGGTTAACTGAATAGTTAAACGGGTTTTTTAATGCAGGGTGAGGAAACACCCGGCTGAGTTTCAAAAAAGTTTTTGAAAG
>DKXL01000003.1:95311-95671 GCA_002493005.1 Ruminococcaceae bacterium UBA7127 | reverse complement strand
ACCGGGCAAGGAAGGTCTTGTTCACGTTTCTCAGCTTGATGTTAAGCGTACAGAGAATGTAACTGACGTTGTAAACGTAGGCGACATTATCCGTGTTAAGGTAATGGAGATTGACGATAAGGGCAGACTTAACCTTTCCCGTCGTCAGGTTCTCATTGATGTTGACGGCTTAACTCCTGAGAATGACCTTGATGCAGAGAGAAATGCACGTCCTCGCAGACCTCATAATGATCGCAGAGGCGGCTACAACAGAAACAGAAAGTAATATTTTTGTTAATATATTTATAGAAATGACGGAGTGCTTATGCACTCCGTCATTTGCTTTGTAAATCAGACAAAAAAGCAACGTGACGTTGCATC
>DKXL01000003.1:1778-95028 GCA_002493005.1 Ruminococcaceae bacterium UBA7127 | reverse complement strand
GCAACGTGACGTTGCATCCATTTTCGAGCAGACAGCTTGATAGTATCTACACTTTTCCGCCCGACCGTTTTCAAGCATTTCCCTATAAGGAAAAAAACAGGGAAGACCTTATAGAATCTTCCCTGAAAAGCATAAATAATTATGAATTCAAATTATTCATTTTGTAGCACAATGTCATCAAGCTGTCGCTTAGGTGAACATTTTCAACCAATGTATCACTGTACTTAGAGGTTATATCATAGTGACTGAAATTCCAATAATTTTTTATGCCCAAAAGATAAAGTTTATCAATAATATTTTCAACACCGGTACGTGGAATACATAAAAATGCGGTGTCAACAGTGTGAGAATTACAGTACATCTCAAGATCGGATTCACTTAAGACAGATAAATCGTTGATTTTATCACCAATTTTTTGAGGATCATTCTCAAAGCAGGCAGTCAGATGTATACCGAGTTTTTCAAAATTCATATGCATCGCAACAGCCTTGCCGAGATTGCCTGCACCAATTAAAATTGCCTGATAATTATTGTTAAGCCCCAACAGTCTCTTAATTTCTTCCTTAAGATATGTCACGCTGTAACCGTACCCCTGCTGACCGAAACCACCAAAGCAGTTAAGGTCCTGCCTTACCTGAGATGCAGTTACGTTCATAATCTTAGCAAGTTTAGTTGATGAAATTTTATCAACATTTTTCTCCTCAAGCTCAGATAAAAAACGGTAATACCGTGGTAATCGTCTGATAACCGACATTGAAATGCTGTCACTTTTAGCCATAACTAAAAACGCTCCTTTTGTTTAGTTATCAGATGGCTGCGGCAAGACGCTCGTTGATAGCCTTTAAGAAATCCTCTGTATTAACCTTTGTTTTGTTCTCAAGTGTTGAGATAGCATACAAGTCACCTGTCATAATGCCGTCTTCAATAGTCTTGACAGTTGCCGCCTCAAGCTTGTCGGCAAATGCCATAAGCTCAGGAAGATTATCAAGCTCGCCTCTTTTTCTGAGTGCGCCGCTCCAAGCAAACAGGGTTGCAACAGAGTTTGTTGAGGTTTCTTCGCCTTTAAGATACTTGTAATAGTGGCGCTGAACTGTACCGTGAGCGGCCTCATATTCATACACACCGTCAGGTGAAACAAGCACGCTTGTCATCATAGCCAAAGAACCGAATGCAGTAGCAATCATATCACTCATAACGTCGCCATCGTAGTTCTTGCAAGCCCACATATAGCCGCCTTCACTGCGGATAACACGTGCAACAGCATCGTCAATAAGGGTGTAGAAATATGTAATTCCTGCTTTTTCAAATTTTTCTTTATATTCGTTTTCAAAGATTTCTGCAAAGATATCTTTAAATCTGTGGTCGTACACCTTGCTGATAGTGTCTTTAGTAGCAAACCAAACATCAAGCTTCTGGTCAAGTGCATAATTAAAGCAAGAACGTGCAAATGAACCGATGCTCTTGTCAATGTTATGCATACCTTGAATTACACCGTCAGTTGCAAAGTCAAAAATTGTGCTTCTTTCCTCTGTGCCGTCAGGCTTTGTAACACAAAGTTCAGCCTTACTGCCTGCTTCAACTCTCATCTCGGTGTTTTTGTAAACATCGCCGTATGCATGACGTGCAATGCAGATTGGCTTTTTCCATGTAGGAATGTAGGGAACAATACCTTTAACAAGAATAGGACTTCTAAATACTGTACCGTCAAGAATTGCACGGATTGTGCCGTTTGGTGATTTCCACATTTGCTTAAGGTTATACTCATCCATTCTTGCGGCATTCGGAGTGATTGTTGCACACTTTACTGCAACACCGTATTTTTTGGTGGCATTTGCGCTGTCAATGGTAACCTGGTCGTCAGTTTCGTTTCTGTGTTCAAGACCAAGGTCGTAGTATTCGCTCTTAAGATCAACATACGGCAGAATAAGAATATCTTTGATTTGCTGCCATATAATTCTTGTCATCTCGTCGCCGTCCATTTCAACGAGCGGCGTAGTCATTTTGATTTTATCCATATCAGCTGTTCTCCTTTGTGTAATCAAGCAATCCGCCTGCAATAATAATATCTCTTGTTCTGTCGGAAAGCTCACATTTTGCAATGATAGTATCGCCTGTCGTTTTATTTACAACAGTGATGTCACTGCCGTTTGCAATTTCATTTTTAACATTTGGAAGCTCAAGCATATCGCCAAGCTTGATTTTGTTGTAATCTTCTGCATTGACAAATGTGAGAGGAAGAATACCTGCGTTAATGAGATTGCTCTTGTGGATTCTTGCAAAGCTCTTTACAAGCACAGCCTTAACGCCGAGGAAGAGGGGAGCGAGAGCTGCGTGCTCACGAGATGAGCCCTGACCGTAGTTTTCGCCGCCTACAATAATACTTTTACCAAGTGTTTTTGCTCTGTTTGGGAACTCCTTGTCACATACAGTAAAGCAGTGTTCTGAAATTTTCGGAATATTTGAGCGAAGCGGAAGAATCTTTGCACCCGCAGGCATAATATGGTCGGTTGTAATGTTATCGCCGACCTTAAGTGAGCAAGAAGCCTCGATTGACTCGGTCAACGGATTGGTTTCGGGATAGCTCTTGATGTTAGGGCCTCTTAAAATTTCAACATTGTCCATTTCCTCAACAGGAGCAGGTGCAATAACCATATTGTCATTAATAAGGAACTTCTCAGGCATATCAATCTCGGCAGCGTCGCCAAGACATCTCGGGTCGGTAAATACGCCGTTGAGTGCCGATACAGCGGCAGTTTCAGGAGAAACAAGGTAAATCTGACCGTCAGCAGTACCGCTTCTGCCCTCAAAGTTACGGTTAAAGGTTCTAAGTGAAATACCTGCGCTGTTAGGTGACTGACCCATACCGATGCATGGACCGCAGGCGCTTTCAAGAATTCTTGCACCAGCCGCAATCATATCACCGAGTGCACCGTTGAGTGCCAGCATATTGAATACCTGCTTACTGCCGGGAGCAATAGCAAGGGATACATTATCGGCAACCTTTTTGCCTTTAAGAATGTGAGCAACTCTCATAAGGTCAAGATAGCTTGAGTTTGTGCAAGAACCAATGCAAACCTGATCGATTTTCTTGCCTTCAAGTTCTTTGATAGGTTTAACGTTGTCAGGTGAATGAGGACAAGCTGCAAGAGGCTCAAGCTCAGAAAGGTTGATTTCAATAACCTCGTCATAAACAGCGTCATCATCAGCCTTAAGCTCAACATAATCCTCCTCACGGCCCTGAGCCTTGAGGAATGCTTTTGTAGTTTCATCAGATGGGAATACTGATGTTGTAGCGCCAAGCTCAGCTCCCATATTTGTAATTGTAGCTCTTTCGGGAACGGTAAGAGTAGCAACACCCTCACCGCCGTATTCAACAATTTTACCAACGCCGCCTTTAACGCTCATAACACGCAGAACAGCCAAAATAATATCTTTTGCAGAAACCCACGGACTGAGTTTGCCTGTGAGATTAACTCTTACCATCTTAGGCATTGTAATGTAATATGCACCGCCGCCCATAGCAACGGCAACATCAAGGCCGCCTGCACCGATAGCGAGCATACCGATACCGCCGCCAGTCGGTGTGTGGCTGTCAGAGCCGATTAAAGTCTTGCCGGGCTTGCCGAATCTTTCAAGATGAACCTGATGGCAGATACCATTGCCGGGTCTTGAAAAGTAAATACCGTGCTTTTTGCACACAGACTGAATAAATCTGTGGTCATCAGCATTTTCAAAACCTGTCTGTAATGTGTTGTGGTCAATATAAGCCACGCTTTTTTCTGTTTTAACTCTCGGAATACCCATAGCCTCATACTCTATGTAAGCCATTGTACCTGTTGCATCCTGAGTGAGTGTCTGGTCAATCTTAAGACCAATGTCATTGCCGACGATCATTTCGCCGCAAACCAGGTGCTCTTTAATAATTTTTTGTGCAATAGTATAGCCCATAATATTACCTCCTGAAATATAATACATATTGTCTTGACATTCAAAACAACTATGTTAATTATATAACAATCTTTTGTTAATGTAAAGTGAAAATCGCGCCTAAGCCACAAAATATTGATTTTTTCTTCATAATACTAAAACAAAAGATACACGGATTAAACCGTTTGTGAATTTTGCGCAATAAGAATTTTGGTGTATTCTCTGTCTAATATCGGGGGCAGTTCATAAAATATTGGGAAAATGTTTTAAAATATATAGCTGATAAGCAATAAAAGTGATGA
Organism: Ruminococcaceae bacterium UBA7127; assembly: GCA_002493005.1. Classification (GTDB taxonomy): domain Bacteria; phylum Bacillota; class Clostridia; order Oscillospirales; family Acutalibacteraceae; genus Ruminococcoides. The sequence goes on along the minus strand of DKXL01000003.1, from coordinate 90,799 downwards.
AAAATGGAAATTGAAATTAATATTTTAAGGTGATATAATTATGAAGTATGTGATAATAGATAAGAAAGAGATTAAAATAAAAGTTTTCAGAAACAGAGGGATTTTATGGATATAAGAGAAAATTTAAGGAATATTGCCATAATTGCGCACGTTGACCACGGCAAAACAACCTTGGTTGACCAGCTTTTGAAGCAAAGCGGTATTTTCAGAGCAAATGAAAACGTCGAGGATCGTGTAATGGATTCAAACGACCTTGAGCGTGAAAGAGGAATTACAATTTTGTCAAAGCCCACTGCGGTTATGTACAACGACATAAAAATCAACATTGTTGACACTCCCGGTCACGCAGACTTTGGCGGCGAAGTTGAACGTATTTTACAGATGGTTGACGGCGTTGTACTGCTTGTTGACGCGTTTGAGGGATGTATGCCGCAGACGAGATTTGTGCTCAAAAAAGCACTTGGACTCGGCAAAAAACCGCTTGTTGTTCTTAATAAAATCGACCGTCCGGGCGCTCGTCCCGAAGAGGTTGTAGACGAGGTGCTCGACCTCTTTATTGAGCTTGGCGCAGATGACGACCAGCTTGAATTTCCTGTTATTTATGCTTCTGCCCGTGACGGTTATGCAACCGAGGACTATAACGAGCAGGGCGTTGATATGAAACCGCTGTTTGATGCAATAGTAAGAGAAATTCCTGCTTCAAAAGGAGATATGGACGGCGGCTTGCAGCTGCTTGTATCAAACATTGACTCTGACCAGTTTGTGGGAAGAATCGGCGTCGGCAGGGTTGAACGCGGTGTTGCTAAGAACGGTCAGGCTGCCGTTCTGTGTCACACAGACGGAACAACAAAAAATGTGCGCATAGCCAAGCTCTATCAGTTTGAGGGACTTAAACGCGTTGAATGCGATGAGGCAACTGTTGGTGACATCGTATGTGTAAGCGGTGTTCAGGACATTAATATAGGTGAAACAATCTGTTCAAACGACTGCGTAGAGCCTTTGCCTTTTGTTAAAATTGATGAGCCTACCGTATCGATGAACTTTATTGTAAACAACTCTCCGTTTGCAGGCAGAGAGGGCAAATATGTCACCTCACGTAACCTGCGTGACAGACTGTTTAAAGAAATTGAAACCAATGTTGCACTCAGAGTAGAAGAAACCGACAGCGCTGATACATTCAAGGTATCGGGCAGAGGTGAGTTGCATCTTTCAATTCTTATTGAAACTATGCGCCGTCAGAACTATGAATTTCAGGTGTCACGTCCTGAGGTTATCACAAAAACTATCGACGGCAAGCTTCATGAGCCGATGGAGTTCCTTATTATTGAGGTCCCCGATTCTTATGTCGGAGCAGTAATGGAAAAGCTCGGTTCTCGTAAGGCTGAGCTTATAAATATGGGAACCCGTGAGGGCGGCGTTACTCATATTGAGTTCCGTATACCGTCGAGAGGTCTTATGGGCTATCGTCCCGAGTTTTTAACGGATACTAACGGCAACGGTATTATGAATCACGTTTTTGACGGATATGAGCCGTTCAAGGGTGAAATCATCACACGCCATCAAGGCTCGCTTATTGCCTTTGAAACAGGCGAAACCGTAACCTACGGCTTGTATGCGGCACAGGAGAGAGGCAGACTCTTTATTGGTGCAGGTGTGCCTGTGTATGAGGGAATGATTGTGGGAGCAAGCCCAAAGGCAGAGGACATTACTGTAAATGTATGCAAGAAAAAGCACATCACAAACACCCGTGCTTCCGGCTCTGATGATGCGCTTAAACTCACACCTCCTACTGTTATGTCACTTGAGCAGTGCCTTGAGTTTATAGCAGATGACGAGCTTGTTGAGGTTACTCCCGAAAATATCCGTATGCGCAAGCGCATACTTTCAAAAGAGCTGCGTATGAAGCAGGCGTTCCGCAAGAAATGAGTTATGTAATTCTTGATTTGGAGTGGAACGGCTCATACAGCAAAATACTTAACAAATTTGTCAATGAAATAATCGAATTTGGGGCAATTAAGGTAGATGAAGAGCTTAATATTATTGATACGTTTTCTGTTTTGATTGCACCCAAAATCGGAAAAAAACTTTGCAGTAAGGTTAAGGAACTGACCAAAATCACTAACGAGGAGCTTATGCAAGACGGTATAGGCTTTATAAATGCACTTAGTATGTTCTCGGAGTTTTTGGGCGATGATGTGCTGATGACATGGAGCGATTCTGATTTGCACGCGCTCACAGAAAACTACAGCTACTACACAGGCAATGTGCGGCTGCCGTTTCTGAAGAAGTACTGTAATATTCAAAAGTATTGCGAAAACTGCCTTGATTTGCACGATAAGTCGGCGCAGCTCGGACTTTCGGCTTGTGCTGATATAGTCGGCATAACTTATTCGCAGGAGGAACAGCATCGTGCATTTGCAGACGCTGTTCTGAGCCTTGAGTGCCTTGCTCATTTTAAAGACAGCTTTTCGCTTAGTCCTTTTATTGTTGAAGCTGATAATGCCGAGTTTTATAACAGATTATTGTTTAAAAATCATTTTATCACCAATATCAACAGCCGTGAGATTGACCGCAGTCAGATGAATTTTGATTGTAATATTTGCGGCAGGCAAGTGAGTCAAACATCAAAATGGAGACTTCACAACAAAAATTTTACAGCTGATTTTTATTGCGAAGATTGCAAAAAGAAGTTTACCGGGCGAGTGTCCTTTAAGAAGACTTTTGACAGAGTAATTGTTAAAAAAAGACTTAACGAAAAAAAAGACAAACAAAAAGATGCAGACAAGCAATCCGCTGATTCAGTTGAACAAAACTAAAGGCAGAGCATTAAGCTCTGCCTTAAACTTTGTCAATTAAGTGCGGACTGCACTCTGACAAAAAATAATTTAATTTATAATTGACAGTACAAGATGTTCAAAACTTTGCTCAAAGCAAACGTCGTCTTGTGCTGTTCTCTTTTTTGGCCCTTTAAGATGGTGCTTGGATTTTGACATCCGTGCTTTTTTTGACAGATGCCTATCCATAAGCAGTCCTGAGATGTTATCATCATTAAACACCTTTCCGGACTGATGAATACAGTATCCGCCCTTGCCAAGCACAAGCGCCGCAACACCAAAATCCTGAGTGACTGCAATATCTCCTGCTCTGCACATATTAGCAAGCGCCAAGTCAACCGCATCGGCACCTGCCGAAATTGTCCTGACTGTACTGTAATCTGATTGCAAAATGTGATTGGTGTCGCACAAGAGCGTAACAGGAATATTATATTTTTTTGCAATACGTTCAATAATCTTTACAACGGGACACGCATCCGCGTCAACTAAAATCTGCATTATTCAACGATTTTAATTGAATTAATAATTGGCTGTTTGTCTTTTGGAATTGTACCGTTATCATCTGTTGGCTCTGCGTCCTCGCACACCTTGTCAACTACTTCAATGCCTTCTGTTACATATCCAAAGCAAGCATACTGACCGTCAAGAAACTGACTGTCCTTGTGAACAATAAAGAACTGTGAGCTTGCACTGTCAGGATCCATTGAACGCGCCATTGAGATAGCTCCTCTTGTATGAGAAAGGTTGTTTTGAACACCGTTTTGAGAAAATTCACCCTTGATAGTGTCCTTACTGCCGCCCATACCTGTGCCTTCAGGGTCACCGCCCTGCATCATAAATCCCTCCATAATTCTGTGGAAGGTAAGACCGTCATAAAATCCGTCTTTTGCAAGTTTTACAAAGTTCTCAACCGTAATCGGTGCAGAATCGGGATCAAGCGCAACGGTAATTTTGCCGTAATCCTTAACATCAATTACTGCAATTACAGCATTCTGACTGATTGAATTTGTTGCAGGCTCATTGGCGGTTGTAGTGCCCTCAGCAGTGTCGGAACCGGCACTTGAATTTAACTCGGTACTGCTTGTTTCAGGACCGCCGCAGCCGACCATAAAGGTACATACAGATAACATCAATGCAACGCAAACAATACTTATTACATTTTTTAATTTTTTCATTTTGATTTTCCTTTCTGTTAAGTTCCATTTTATTTTATCATTATTGTTCAAACAAATCAACACAAATTGACACATAAATATAAATGTGATAAAATTTTTATATTAATTGTACAAAGGGGTGTAATTATGCAAAGCAATGATGTCACGATAATCAGTTCGAAGCGAGGCTTGTTTAGCTTCAATTTCAAATCAATCTGGAAATACCGTGACCTTGTTACCCTTTTTGTTAAACGAGATTTTAAAAATACATACAAGCAGACAATCCTCGGGCCGTTGTGGATAGTAATAAATCCATTTTTGTCTACTTTTGTGTTTACGGTTATTTTCGGAATGATAGCTAATATCTCAACCGATGGAATGCCTCATTTTTTGTTTTATATGTCAGGCAACATTTTGTGGACGTTCTTTTCAAGTTGCCTTAATAAAGCTTCACAGACATTTTTGGGCAATGCAAGGCTTTTTGGCAAGGTCTATTTTCCTCGGCTTATAATGCCTGTTTCAGGAATTATATACAACTCAATTACGTTTTTTGTCCAGTTTGTAATGTTTTTTGCGCTTGCAATGATTTATATGTTTTCGGGAGCAAATATTCACCCAAACATATATGTGTTGCTGCTTCCGATTTTATTATTTGCAACAGCGCTTTTGGGTACAGGTTGCGGACTTATAATATCCTCTATAACAACAAAATACCGTGACCTAGGTGTGCTTGTGTCGTTTGGTGTAACTCTTTGGATGTACATTACTCCTGTGGTTTATCCTGTTTCGCAGGTTCCCGAAAGTTTCAGATGGTTAATTTTATTAAATCCTGTTGCGCCGCTTATTGAAACTTTCAGATATGCTTTTTTAAGCAGCGGAACTTTACCGATAACATATTTGCTTATTAGCTTTGGAGTTACAGTGGCGGTGCTTTTCTTGGGCTTAACAGTGTTCAATCAGGTCGAAAAGAACTTTATAGATACGGTTTAAAATTATGAATGATTTAAATGAAAACTGCGTAATCAAAATTGAAAATCTCACAAAGGAATACCGCCTTGGCGTTATTGGTTCAGGTACTCTCAGACGTGATTTGCAGAGCTGGTATGCACGCAAAAAGGGCAGGGAAGACCCTAACCTTCGCATTGGTGCAAAGGCATACACAAAGGGTGACAGCTTTTTGGCGCTTGACGGAATAAATCTTGAGATTTCTCAGGGTGAGCGTGTGGGAATTATCGGCGCCAACGGTGCAGGTAAATCAACTTTGCTGAAAATTCTTTCGAGAATAACATCTCCCACAGGCGGAGAAATTGCATACAGAGGCAGAATTGCAAGTATGCTTGAGGTTGGCACAGGATTTCATGCTGAACTTACGGGCAGAGAGAACATATATCTTAACGGAGCAATTCTTGGTATGAGCAAGGATGAAATCACCTCCAAAATTGATAGTATAATTGAGTTTTCCGAGTGTGAAAAGTTTATTGATACCCCTGTTAAACGCTATTCATCAGGTATGTTTGTCAAACTTGCTTTTGCAGTTGCGGCTCATCTCAACGCTGAAATACTTATTATGGATGAGGTTCTTGCTGTCGGAGATATGAATTTTCAAAAAAAGTGCATAGCCAAAATGCGTGAGCTTGCTCTTGATGAAAAGCGAACAATTCTGTATGTTTCTCATAATATGAACACTATTCGTGAGCTTTGCTCAAGATGTATTGTGCTTGATCACGGCAAGGTGATTTATGACGGCGGCGTTGATGACGGCATAAAATTATATTTCGGCGGCGACAACGAAGATTTTTGCTTTCACGAGTATGCCGACGGCAAGCACAAGCAGCCGTGCGACCGTAACGATATTTGTCTTTGTTCTGCAAAATATTCAGGCAAGACTGACAATATATTTTATGATGAAGAGCAAATTCATCTTGAACTGACTTGGCTAAATCATACAGACATTTCAAACCTTTGCCTGCGCATTGAGGTTAGTGATTACAGACGTTTACCTGTAACCGCATTTGTTCTTGAAAATTTTTATTCAGGCAAAAAGGGTGAAACTCACACACAAAAGTTAAGACTTGACGTGTCAAAAATAGTAACCGGCGGTTACTATACCCGTTATGTGTTTTATAATAAAAAAAGTGAGAGCGAACCTTTTGAAACGGTAGAGGTTGCTTCGGGACTTAGCTTTCGACGCCGCAAATCATCATTTAATGAAAACAAATGGCAAAAGTCGTGGGGTTGTATTGAACCTGACAGCGGCAGTATAGAAATTGAATAGCTTATATTCCTTTGATAAAGTTAACAGTATCAGAATTGCTGAGTAATATGTATTGATACACTCAAAACTTTGTCAAAGGAGTTTTTTTATGCCATCAATTTACTTAAGTCCATCCTTGCAGGAATATAACCCATACGTTGACGGAGGCAATGAGGAATATTATATGAATCTTGTTGCCGATGCAATTGAGCCGTATCTCAGAGCAAGCGGCATTGATTTTAAGCGGAATCGTCCCGATATGACGCTCAGTCAGGCTATTGCCGATTCAAACAGCGGCAATTATGATTTGCACTTGGCACTTCACAGCAATGCAGCGCCTGAGAATGTTGCCGGAAGATACACCGGTGCAGATATTTACTATTATCCGTCAAGCACAGGCGGCAAAAGACTTGCTGAAACAATACAGAGTAATTATCAGCAGGCTTATCCGACGCCTGATAACGTTGATATTTTGCCGACTACTTCGCTTGCAGAAATAAGGCGCACAAAAGCACCGGCGGCGTTAATTGAGGTCGGTTATCACGATAACCCTGAGGAAGCACAGTGGATAAGAGATAATATTGATAATATTGCGCGCAGTTTGTCAAAATCAGTTGCAGATTATCTGAATGTACCCTTCGTTGACCCAAATCAATAATTCGTTCCGCTCTGCAAATTGCAGGGCGGCTTTTCGTTTTATAAACTATTTGCAAAATTTGATTTATAATGTATAATATATATGTTTAAATCAAAAACAGAGGAGCGATTAATTTGACATCAGAAATAAAATCAAGAATTGACACTGTTATAGAAAACCTTAAAAGAAACAAAATGGACGCATATTATTGTTCTACCAAGGAAGAAGCCTGTAAGCTTGTTAAAACTCTTATTAACAAGGGCGACACAATTTCAAGCGGCGGCTCGGTAACGCTCAAGCAGACCGGAGTATACGACATCATTACTTCATCTGATTATAACTATCTTGACAGAACACGTGAGGGAATTACAAGAGAAGAAATTGAAGAGGTTTATCGCAAAACCTTTTGTGCAGATGCATTTTTTACAAGCACAAATGCCGTAACCGAAAACGGTGAGCTTTATAATGTTGACGGAAATTCAAATCGTGTTGCTGCAATTTTGTACGGACCTAAAAGCGTTGTTGTTGTTTGCGGTTACAACAAAATTGTCAAGAATATTGACGAGGCAATTAAGCGCGTCAAGACACAGGCTGCTCCTCCCAATACCGTAAGACTCAATATCGATACATACTGCGCAAAAACAGGAAAATGTGTTTCTCTTGATGATGAGAACGCAGATATGTGTGCCGGATGCCACAGTGACGGCAGAATTTGTTGTAACTATGTAGTCAGCGCCCAGCAACGTCACGTTGGCAGAATAAAGGTTATTATTATCGGCGAGGAATACGGCTATTAATCAGTGTTTCCTCAAAAACAGAAAAATGCCGTGCCCAACAGGGCACGGCTCAGAATTATTCTCAAAATGTAATTATCTGTTATTCTGATTGCTATTCTGTGAATTATTCTGATTGTTGTTCTTGTTCTGGTTGTTCTGCTGATTTTTGTTCTGATTGTTCTGCTGGTTCTTGTTTTGGTTGTTGTTCTGGTTGTTGTTCTGATTATTGTTCTGGTTGAAGTTCATATTGACACCTCCCTTTCAAAAATATTATTATCCGAATTGATGTGTTTTATTCAATGAATGATTTTTTATTTAGAATGAAGTCACTGTTAGGTGATGAATACGATGAATTTTTAAAATTTTATGAAGCCGAAAATTTTCGCGGACTTAGAGTAAATACACTAAAATGCTCTGTTGAAAAGCTGAAAAATTTACTCGATTTTGAATTAAATAATACTCCTTTTTGTGGAGAGGGTTTTTATATTCCCGATAACGTAAGTTCACTTGGCAACAATCCTCTTCATCACGCAGGAGCATTTTATATTCAGGAGCCGTCTGCTACCTCGGCGGTAACAATGCTTGATGTAAACGAAGGCGATTATGTTCTTGATTTGTGTGCAGCTCCCGGTGGCAAAAGTACACAAATCGGAGCAAAACTTAACGGTACGGGATTATTATGGAGCAACGAAATAGTAAAAAACAGGGCTAATATTCTTTTATCGAATATTGAACGAATGGGAATAAAAAATGCAGTTGTTTCAAATTGTCGCCCTGATGTATTGTGCCCAAATTTGTCTAATTGTTTTGATAAGGTGCTTGTTGATGCTCCGTGCAGCGGCGAGGGAATGTTCCGCAAGAATTCCGATGCACAGGTGCAGTGGAGTGAGGAACACGTTAAAAGCTGTGCTCAGCGTCAGCTTTTAATTTTAAATTCTGCCAAAAACGCTCTCAAGCCTGGCGGTGTTTTGGTATTTTCCACCTGCACATTTTCTTACGAAGAAAACGAGGGTGTAATCTCTGAATTTCTTGCAGAAAACCCTGATTTTGAGCTTATTGATGCTAACGTCAGCTTTGGCAGACCTGCACTCGAACTTGCCAGAAGAATTTTTCCGATGGACGGTGGTGAGGGTCACTTTGCCGCAAAGCTATATAAAAAGGGCACGCTTGTCCCAAATTATGCTTCGTGCACAAGACAAGAAAAGATTGACAAAGATATTTTTGATTTTTATGATTCTTTATTCATAGACCGTCCGTTTGGCGAGAATATTACGGTTGTCGGTGATAAAATTATAATTCTTCCTAAGAACTATAATTTTAATACAAAAGGGCTTTCGATACTCAGAGCAGGCATTGTGCTTGGCGAGATTGTCAAAAAACGAATTGAACCTCACCACAGTGTGTTTATGGCTGCAAGTATGCCGCAGTGCCGTATGTCAGTCGATTTTGACGTTAACAGCGCCGAGATTGCTAATTATCTTCGCGGTCAGGAAATAGCCGTAACATCCGATGTTAAGGGATATACTGCTGTATGTGTAAATGGAATTACAACAGGATTTGGAAAGGTGTCTGACTCAAGACTGAAAAACAAATATCCCAAAGGACTAAGGATACACTGAATACATTATTGTTATTCACGACAGAAAGGCTGTGTAAGACAAAGTGAAAAAATTATCAGATATCGGAACAATAAAAGATATTTTGAGTAGACACGGTTTTACTTTTTCAAAGTCACTCGGTCAGAATTTTTTAATTAATCCTACTGTATGCCCCCGTATGGCTGAGCTTTCGGGCGCAGGACAGGGAGTGGGTGTTATTGAAGTCGGTCCGGGTATCGGAGTGCTTACAAACGAGTTGTGTCAGCTTGCAGATAAGGTTGTAGCTGTTGAACTTGACAAAAGGCTTTTGCCGGTTCTTGACGAAACTTTGTCAGAGTACGACAATCTCAAAATAATAAATGATGATATACTTAAAATAGATTTGCATAAACTGATTAAGGAAGAGTTTGACGGTATGGATGTTGTTGTCTGTGCAAATTTGCCTTACTACATCACATCGCCTGTTATTATGAAATTGCTTGAAGATAAGCTACCTATCTCCGCTATAACCGTTATGGTTCAAAAGGAGGCGGCTCAGCGCATATGCGCCGAAGTCGGCACACGTCAGAGCGGAGCTGTTACGGTATCGGTTAATTACTACGCAAAGCCCGAGATGCTTTTTTCTGTCAGCTCAGGTTCGTTTATGCCTGCTCCCAAGGTCGATTCAGCGGTGCTCAGACTCGATATTTTAAAAGAGCCTGTAATTGGTGTAGAAGATGAGAGCAAATTCTTTTCTGTTGTCAAAGCCGCCTTTTCACAGCGCAGAAAAACGCTTGCCAATTCATTAAGTTCGGGTCTTTCAATGCCCAAAGCAACGATTAACGAAATCCTTGCAAAGTCGAACGTTTTGCCAAATACCAGAGCAGAGCAACTGAGTCTGGATGATTTTGCAAGCATAGCCAATAATTTAGTGAGTTTTGAATAAAACAGACATATACGCATACTATTAAAAGATAATGTGACTTATGAAGCAATAATAGTCAGCGGATTGCAGGAAGGTGAAATGATGAAGAGAAAAATTAAAATGAATGGGCTTTACAAAACTGCATTTATATTATTATTGGTTTGTCTGGTTATGTTTATTGCGGCAATAATTGCGGCATACCTGTTTAGAAGACAGGTTATTTCAGCCGTATTTTCGGTTGTCGGAGTATTTTTGGCATTTTTGGGTATAGTATTTGCAACAAAAAGCAAGCCCAAAACTGAAAAAATGAAATCTGAACAGGAAAATACAAGAAAAATTATTGACAAGAATTAATTTCTTTGATATAATGAAGCACATTAAAGGGGAGTAGTTCGCAGATAATCTGTGATATTAATCGTCAGTACATACCGCATATCGGTATCGGTTATATCTTAAAGAACAAGACTTTTATTGTTGGGCAGAGTGCGCCTTGCAATAAAAGTCTTTTTTGTTTGAGTAATTGAGTGATAAAATATTTCCCGTAAAATCCAACATTAAACGGAGGTAAGTTCAGTGGATAATTGGTATCAGCTGTCAAAGGAAGAAGCATTAAAAAAGCTATCGGTTACAAATGAGGGCTTAAGCTCTGCCAAAGCAAGTGAACTGCTTGAAAAAAACGGCAAAAATGTACTTGAAGAGAGCAAAAAGAAGTCGATATTTCAGGTGTTCTTGAGCCAGTTTGCTGATTTGATGGTAATCATTTTGATTATCGCTGCAATAATTTCTATGTTCTCAGGTAATATCGAGAGCACAATCGTAATATTTGCAGTAATTGTTATGAATGCGATTCTCGGTACATTTCAGCACGTTAAGGCGGAAAAATCACTTGAAAGCTTAAAGTCGCTTTCATCTCCGAACGCCAAGGTTATTCGTGACGGACATAAAATAGAAATAGATTCAACAGATGTTGTACCGGGCGATATAGTCGTGCTTGAAGCAGGCGATCTTGTTGTTGCCGACGGCAGAATTATTAACAATTATTCGCTTCAGGTAAACGAAAGTTCGCTTACGGGCGAGTCAACCAATATTGATAAGAATGACGACACTATCATCGGCGAGGTTCCGCTCGGTGACCGCACAAATATGGTTTTCTCAGGCAGTCTTGTAACCTACGGTCGTGCGCTTGTGTTGGTGACTGCAACAGGTATGAATACAGAAATCGGTAAGATTGCCTCACTTATGAATGCCGCAAAAAGCAAAAAAACTCCGTTACAGCTTAGTCTTGACAAATTCTCAAGCCGACTTGCAATGATTATTATGATAATCTGCGTAATCGTGTTTGGTCTTAGCCTATACAGAGGTATGGAGATTATCGACTCACTTATGTTTGCGGTTGCACTTGCCGTTGCCGCTATTCCCGAGGCACTCGGCTCAATCGTTACCATAGTACAGGCTATGGGCACACAAAAAATGGCAAAAGAAAACGCAGTTATTAAGGATTTAAAAGCAGTGGAAAGCCTTGGTTGTGTGTCGGTAATATGTTCTGACAAAACAGGTACTCTGACTCAGAACAAAATGACTGTTCAAAAAATTTATATAAACGGCGAAAGCATTATTGAAGATCAGCTTGACCTAAAGTATGACAGTCATCGTTATTTATTGTACGATATGGTGCTTAACAACGACTCAAGTATTGTTGACGGCAAGGGGATAGGCGATCCTACCGAGTATGCCTTGCTTGAAACCTTCAGAAAAATCGGTCTTGACGAGAATATTCTTCGTGAGAGCTTAATCAGAATTGAAGAGGTGCCTTTTGACTCCGACCGCAAGATGATGAGCACAAAATACAAAATGCACGGAGTGTCGCATATACTCACAAAGGGTGCGCTTGATTCTATTCTTGACAGATGCGTCAGCATTGCAACCAAGGATGGCGTTCGTCCTATCACTGAGCAGGATAAAGCTGATATCATTGAGATGAACCGCAAATATTCCGAAAACGGACTTCGTGTTCTTACCTTTGCGTACAAGGAGAGCAGTGAGGAACTCAGCGTTGATACTGAATACAACTACACATTCTTAGGTCTTGTATCTATGATTGATCCGCCCCGTGAGGAATCGAAACAGGCAGTTGCCGATGCAATCAGAGCAGGCATCAAGCCGATTATGATTACAGGCGATCATAAAATCACAGCGACAGCCATTGCAAAGCAAATCGGAATTTTCCATGACGGGGACATATCCGTAACAGGACTTGAGCTTGATGCAATGGATGACAATGAACTTGACCAAAAGATTGAGAAAATATCGGTTTACGCACGAGTTTCACCTGAAAACAAAATCAGAATTGTTGAAGCATGGCAGCGCAAAGGCAATGTAGTTTCTATGACAGGTGACGGAGTAAATGATGCTCCGGCTCTCAAAAAGGCAGATATCGGCGTTGCAATGGGCATAACCGGAACTGAGGTTTCCAAGGATGCCGCTTCAATGATTTTGCAGGACGATAATTTTGCGACAATTATCAAAGCGGTTGCAAACGGACGAAATGTTTTCCGAAATATCAAGAATTCAATTTTATTCCTGCTTTCGGGCAATATGGCGGGTATCTTTGCTGTATTGTATACATCACTTATGGCGTTGCCTGTACCGTTCCAGCCTGTTCACCTTTTGTTTATTAACCTGCTTACCGACTCGCTTCCGGCTATTGCAATAGGCATGGAAAAGCCCGAAAAGGACTTGCTTTCACAAAAACCTCGTGATCCAAAGGTCGGAATTTTAACTAAAGATTTCTCTTTGCTTATGCTGTCACAGGGTGCGTTGATTGCATCCGCAACAATGGTTGCATTCTACATCGGACTTCAGGTAAATGCTGCAACTGCAAGCACAATGGCATTTGCAACGCTTACACTTTCAAGACTCTTCCATGGCTTCAACTGCCGCAGCAAGCATTCAATTTTTAAGCTCGGTTTTACTTCAAATTCTGCAAGCATCGGAGCGTTTTTCCTCGGCACAATGCTTTTAGCGTTTGTTTTGTTTGTTCCGTTTATGCATTCGCTGTTCTGTGTTGCACCTCTTACAATGGCACAGGTTGGATTTATCGGCTTGCTCGCATTTATCCCGACATTAATCATTCAGATAATCAAAGTTATAATCGAAAAAGTAAAGAATTAATAAGCACAAAAGGGACGGCTTGCCGTCCCTTGATTTTGATGTGTTATGTGCCGATACCTTGACAACATATCGGCAATAACCTATAATGAATTTGGAAAGAATAATTTTTTCAACAGAATTTGAAGGTGGTTTTATGAATATTTGGCATGATATTTCCCCAAAGAGAATTACGACCGAAAGTTTTTATGCGGTGATTGAAATTTCTAAGGGCGGAAAAAATAAATATGAACTCGACAAAGAAACAGGATTGTTAAAGCTTGACCGCGTGTTGTTTACTTCAACGCACTATCCGGCAAACTATGGCTTTATTCCTCGTACATATGCTGATGACGGCGATCCGCTTGATGTGCTTGTGCTTTGCAGTGAAACAATTCAGCCGATGACGCTTGTTGAATGCAGACCGATAGGCTTGCTCAATATGGTAGATAACAATAGTGCAGATGAAAAAATTATCGCAGTTCCGGTAAATGACCCAAATTACAGCACTTACAATGACATTAAGGATTTGCCTAAACATATTTTTGATGAAATCAAGCACTTCTTCCAGGTTTACAAATCTCTTGAAGCCGACAAGGTTACTTCGGTTACCGAAATCAGCGGCGCCAAAAAGGCTAACGAAGTAATCAAAAAGTCTATTGACAGCTACATCAGAGATTTTCAGATGGCATAATTTAATTATATTAACAAAAAATAAGGCGGGATGTTGTCATCCCGCTAAGTTCTTGTAAAAAATAATTAAAGTTTAAAATCGTCTATTGAATATTTTGACTGAAAAACCGTTACTTTGGGTACTCTCATAAGCGGATCGTACTTAAAATGGCGGCATTTGTCGTTTTTGATTTGTTTGCCCTTTTGACAATATGTAACCTCGTTTTCGCGACTTGCAAACTCACAGTACATACAGTTTACAGGTATATTTTGCCCAAAAAGATTTTTCTTCATCAAATCACCTCGTGTGTTTTGGTTTGCAGCGTGGTATAAATCCTCGAAAATCTAATATTATTATAACACCACATAATTATTGTTTCAAGAAGAATATTTTAACAAATGGAGGAAATATGGAGTTTTGTTCAAAAACAATGACGCTAAATAACGCGGACAGCATATCGTTTTTAACTTATAATTCGTTATCAGAAATAAAATTCATTAATCACGCATTCACCACAAGGCTCGGCGGTGTTTCGACAGGTGAATTTACATCAATGAATATGGCGTTTAACCGCGGAGATGACCCCGAAAATGTAACGCGAAACTACAAACGCTTTTGTAAGAGTGCAGGATTTGACTACGACAGCCTTGTTGCATCTGCTCAGGATCATCATACCTTTGTGCGCTGTGTAACATCTGCCGACAAAGGCGTTGGAATTTACAAGCCTCGTGATATGGAGAGTGTTGACGCGCTTATTACAAACGAAAAGGGAGTAACTCTTGTCACTTATTATGCTGACTGCACACCGCTGTTTTTTGTTGATACAAAGCAAAAGGCAATCGGACTTGCACACGCAGGATGGCGAGGCACGGTGGGCAGAATAGGGGAGAAAGTAATCAAAAAAATGACTGAGCATTTCGGCACCGACCCGTCAGATGTTGTTTGTGCGATAGGACCTGCAATTTCAAAGTGCTGCTATGAGGTTGATTTGCCTTGTGCAGAGAATTTTTTAAATCTAAGCGGAGTTGACCCGAATAAATTTGTATTTTCAAAACATAATGGAAAATATATGATTGATTTGCTTGAGGCAAACCGACAGATTTTGTGTGCAGCCGGGGTTAATCCCAATAATATCACATTGTCGGATGTTTGCACAAATTGTAACAGCGACCTTTTGTGGAGTCATCGTGCTACAAAAGGGCATAGAGGTACAATGAGCGCATTTATGTGTTTGATTTAAAATGTTGTTCATTAAAAAAATCCTTTACAAACCAAATGTGGCTTGTCTTAACACAAAACTCTTTTCCGTTCAGGTAGTTCAAAATACCGGCGTCGGTTTCAAAACGGAAAATCAATTTATAGCTGTAAAGCGCCTGATATTTAAATTTATCGGGTGCTTTTTTGTTGTTGCTGTACTTTGTATCTCCTACAAGAGGATTGCCGATTGATGCCATATGCGCTCTAATTTGGTGTGTTCTGCCCGTGAGCAGGTCAATATCAACAAGACTGTATTTATTGTCAGTCTCAAGCACTGTGTATTTTGTTTTGATTTCTTTGGAATTTTCAACTTCATTTTTGAAAACAGTAACTTTGTTTTTGCTTTCGTTTTTTGTAATATAACCGCTCAAAATTCCGCTTTTATGTTTGGGTTTGCCAAATACAAGGCAGAGATAGTGTTTTTCAAGTTCTCTGGTTTTCATCTTTGCATTAAGAATCCTCAGGCTCTCTGCATTCTTTGCCGCAATAACAATGCCTCCCGTGTTTCGGTCAATTCTGTTGACTAACGCAGGAGCAAAAGCCTTTTCTTCATCAGGATTGTACTCTCCCTTATCATAAAGATAGTGCCATACTCTGGCAATAAGCGAGTCAAAGTGATAGTTTTTATCAGGATGGACAATAATGCCGGGCTTTTTGTCAATTAAAATAATATTTTCATCTTCATAAACTATATCAAAGCTTTTCGGAGCCTTTAGAAAATCATAGCTTACAGCCGTGCTTTGTTCAAAAAATTCATCTTTAATGTAAAAGTTCAATACATCGCCCTCGCACAGCATGGTTTGTATATCGCATTTTTTACCGTTTACCTTGATGCATTTTTTTCTGATGTACTTATACATCAGTGATTTTGGCAGAGTTTTAAACCGCTTTTGCAAAAATTTGTCAAGTCTTTGATTAGCGTCATTTTTTGTGATTTCAAGTGTTCTCATATTTTCACCGCAAAAATTAATATCATTTTTTATATATTAGCTCAAGTTAAAAAAAATTTCAACCTGTACCGTGCACACAATTATATTTTGTGTATAAACTGATATAGGGTGATACGGTGAATTGCTACAACAACAAAGTAAAATCAGCAGTATGCTTCGGACTCGGACTGCTTGTTGCTTCGCTGCTGCCGTCGGACTGGGTGCTGATTGTAGCAGCCGCAGCGCTTGTATTGGTAAGTTTATCTTGTATACGGAGGTAATTATGAAAGTTGTACTTATTGAAAAACCCAAGTTCATATCAGCAATTTTAAGAAAAATATACGGAATAAAAAAAGAACCGCAGCCGTAAAGATAGACACAATTTACGGTGAATATTATGTGTTAGTGCCGAAAGTGAAAATAGCATAATTAACAATATTCAGGTAAAAAAATGTGCATAGTAACAAAATACTGTGCGCATTTTATTTTGTTGTTGAGTTTTGCCATTTTATCATTTATAATAGTAACAGTACTGTGGGCGTTTATGCATATATCTTGCAGTGTTAAATTTTAGGAGGTTAGAAATAACGGTGAAAAGCACAAAGAAAATTCTTAGCATTATCTTATCGGTAATGATGCTTGTATCCTGTTTGTCTGTTACAGTAAATGCTTCAACAGGCACACTTTGCAGTGAATACTATGCAACAAACCCGAATGGTAATGTGGGAAAACAAAAAACAATCACTATTGACGGCAACGCAAGTGATTGGTCAGAGGATATGCTCATTGCGCAGGGCGCAGCATGGGATGTTGCCAACCATTACAAGGGCGGTCACGAGAACTGTGTTCTTGATACATATGCCCTTTTTGCAACATGGGATAACTCAAATCTCTATGTTGGCTGGCAGATGGTTAACACAACAGATACATGGGCTCGTTCAGGCGACGGTCCGCTTTCTGACGGAGGTCGTGTTCTTGATGTTCCTCTTATTCTTGCACTCAGCGTTGACCCAAACAGCACATCAATGTCAAACAAGAATACTAACGGCGGTTCAATCTGGGGACAGAAGATGGGCGTAACTTTTGATACTCATGTTGATCGTTTGCTTTATATGAGCGGCAAGCCCGGTCTTGGCGATCCTGCAATGTTCACTGCAGTTGACTCAAACGGTAACACTAACTATACCGATGGCTGTCACACATTTAAAAGCTCAGGTATTGAATACAAAATGGCAGAAACCAACATTTGTTCATCAATTATGGGTCTAAACTATTCAGAAGATACTGATGATGTATATAATCCGGATGCAGACTGGGTTGATTACAAGACATTCAAGGGTCAGTCCGGCACTCACAACACAAAGTATGACTCCTTCTATGAAATCAAAATTCCATTCTCAACACTTGGAATAGACAAGAGTTATCTTGAAACCTACGGCATCGGTGCTATGCTTGTTGCAACAAGAGGCGAGTCAGGTCTTGACTGTATTCCTTTTGATGACACAATGCTTGATAATGCTACCGGTTCATATTCAAATGACCCAAGTACCACAAAAGAGAAGGACGACGAAGATGTAATTACATCTGAATTTGCAAGAATCGGTAACCTTGGCGGCGTTGTAGTTCCGACACCGTCTACAACACAGCCTACAACACAGCCGACTTCTCCGTCTACAACACAGGCTCCGACTCAGGCTACTACTAATCCGCCTGCAACAAATCTTACAGTTAACGCTACATCAAATCTGTTTCCGGCAACTCAGACAACTGTTGCAAGTACAGCAAAGACTGTAACTGTAAGCTACGATCTTCAGTCTGCAATGAAGCTTGTAAACGGACAGGTTACTCTCAGCTATGATTCTTCCTTGTTAAAACTTGATCCGGCAAAGAACAAAGATATTATGCCTTATATTTCAGATGAAACTTCAAATCTTTTGAACGGCAAAGCAAAAGCCGTATTCTCAAATGTAAATTCGCTTTATGATTTTGCAAATTCAAAGAATTTTGTAAATGTTACGTTTGATATTTTAGGCAAAGGAAACACGACAGTAGATCTTCTGGTTGAAGAGCTTTCAGTTGGCTATCTCAGCAACGGTGTTCTCAACTATAAGAATGCAATCGTAAACGGTGTTAATGTTGACCTTTCAAATGTTCCTGGCTTTACAAACTCAAAGTTTAACTGTTCAACAAAAATCGTTGCTGACCAGACTGCAACTACAGCACCAACAACACGACCAACTGAGCCGACTACACAGCCGGTTTCTGATAAGCTTAAAGTAAATGCTACATCAAATTTCTTTAAGACTGCAACAAAAACTTATGATAAGAACACAAACCAGCTTACAATTTCTTATGACTTAAAGTCAAACTATAAACTTGTTGACGCACAATGGGTTCTGAAGTTTGATGCTTCAAAGCTTTCATACAGCAAGTCTAACACATCTATGACTGTTATGCCAAATACTTCAAACGCAATAGTAAACTCACCGAGAACCGGCGAAGTTAAGGGCGTTATGTCAAATTTAACACTTTCTGATTTTTCAACCGAAAAGTCATTGATTAAAGTTGTATTTGATGTTATAGGAACAGGTACAACTGATGTAACCCTTGATGTACAGCACCTTAGTGTTGGATACTATGAGGCTACAAATGACCTTAAGTCAGCTTACATTGTAGATTTTAGTAATGTTTATGATATTACGACTATTCCGGGATTTACTAATGCAAGCTATTCAGTAAAAACCGTGTTTGATTCAAACGACACTGTTCTTTACGGTGACATAGACGGCGATGGCTATGTAAATATTATTGATGCTACACTTGTTCAGAAATACACTGCTGAAATTATACAGTTTACTCCTGAGCAGTTAATTGTCGGCGATGTCAATCATGACGGAAAGGTTGATATCAAGGATGCAACATTGATTCAGAAAATGTTTGCAGAAATATCTTAAGTATAGACTTATAAATAATTTAATCATTTATCCCCGAACTGTATGTTCGGGGATTTTTGTATTTAATGCGATGTGGTTTAGGCATAATCTGCGGATTTAAATAATATATTTTAGATATAAAATACAAAGGAGAGAAAAATATGGAGTTTAATCAGGATAACCGCTCGTTTTGCATGCCCGTGGCAGTGCTTGACACGGTTGCCGAACAGCTTGCAGATGTTGACCTCACATTGCCCGATTATTGTCCGGATATTGAAAAAATCTTAAAATGTACACTTGTACCAAAAATCCAAAACAAAACCCTGTCGGGAGGACAACTGCAAATTGACGGTTACTGTATCGTAAATGTGCTTTATGTTGAAAGCATTAAAAAAACTATTCGTTGCTGCGAACAAAGCGTTAATTTTTCACAGTCATTCAGTGTCAAAGACACTCCGGATGACCCGGTGATTATTACAAAAACAAAATCCGAATACATAAACTGTCGTGCTCTCAGTCCGCGCAGACTTGTAATGCACGGTGCATTTTCATTGTATGCAAAGGTATTTTCAAAATCATCAACAAGCCTTTACAAGCCAAGCAACAGCGAACTAGAAACCAACAAACAGCCAATACACTGTGCTGACTTAAAATCATTTTGTCAGGAACAATTTACCGTTTGCGAGGAAATATCTGTTGCTGACAAACCTGTGATCGAGTCTATTCTTCATTGTGATGTTGACGTTGCCATTACAGATACAAAAGCTGTTACAGGCAAGCTGATGCTCAACGGAGAACTAAATCTCAGAATGTTTTATTTAAGTGACGTTGAGTCGGGTGAAACGAACAAGCTCGATTATATTTTGCCGTTTAACAAGATAATTGACTGTGAGGGAATTGACGAAAACACCATCAACTGTGTCAGCTGTGATGTCATGTCCTATGACATTCGTTTAAAAAATGATATGCTTTCCGAGAAACCGTCGGTTATTGTCGACGTTAAGCTGTGCGTGACTGAGGAGGGTTATGTTATCTGTGACGACGAGGTAGTTGTTGACGCATATTCAACAAATTATGCCTCAATGCCGGAGTTTGAACAGTTAAAAATCATAGGCGATGTTTCTCCTTTGGACGAATCTCAAATGGAAAAAATATCAATCAAGGTTGATGATGGCAAAATTTCAAAAATTCTCGATATCTATGTTGAACAAATAACAGCCGAAAGCCGCTTTGATGATAAGGGCGTCTGCATAAGCGGAAAAATTAATATATGTATGTTGGCACTCAACGAGGATAATATGCCCGTGTTTATTGAACGAAATGCCGATTATGAGCATGTTCTTTCACACGCAGACTGCAATAATATAAAAATCTCAGATGTCAGGGCAGCGAGCATAAGCTACAGGCTTTCTGATGATAACGCGGTTGAAATACGCTGTGAAGTTAAGATAAGTGCAGCCGCGTTTTTCGACAGTAAGCTGACAGCCGTAAAAAATGTGAATATATTTGAGGATAAGCCGACTGTACCCGAACAGTGTGCACTAACTTTGTATTTTGCCAAAGAAGGCGAAAGCCTGTGGGACATAGCAAAGTCGCACAATACACGCCTTGATTTGCTCATAAAAGAAAATTCGTCAGATAAGCAGGTTATAGATTGTCCGCAGATGTTATTAATTCCAAGAATATAGAGGGGTGAAAAAATGGAAGAACGAAACGTATATCAAGATATATCACAGCGCACAGACGGAGATGTGTACATCGGAGTTGTAGGTCCGGTGCGTACAGGAAAATCAACTTTTATAAAACGTTTTATGGATGCGCTTGTTCTGCCTAATATTCACGATGAAAATATTTACAGGCGAACTGTTGATGAGCTTCCGCAATCATCAGCGGGAAGAACGATTATGACGACCGAGCCAAAGTTTATTCCTGAGGAATCGGTTGAAATAAATCTTGGAAATAACGCCACCTTTAAGGTGAGAATGATTGACTGTGTCGGTTATATTGTGAGAAGCGCTCTGGGATATAGCGAAGAAGATCAGCCACGAATGGTAAAAACACCTTGGTCTGATAGCGAAATTCCCTTTGATGACGCCGCCGAAATCGGAACTCGCAAGGTAATTACCGATCATTCAAGTATAGGACTTGTTATTACTACCGACGGCTCAATCAGCGATATTCCGCGCGAGGATTACGTCGAAAGTGAGCAGAGGGTAGTTGATGAGCTAAAAGCCATTAACAAGCCTTTTATAATTCTGCTTAATTCTCTTGATCCTACCTCAGAGCAGACTATGCTGATGGCAGATGAAATGTCTAAGAATTATCAGGTTCCGGTTTTGCCTGTCAGTTGTATGGAACTCAGCGAGAATGAGATTAAACGTATTCTTGCTCAGCTGTTGTTTGAATTTCCGATTAAGGAAATCAAGGTTGATATTCCCAAGTGGGTGGTTAAGCTTGATCGTGACCATTGGTTAAAATCGGTTGTTTTTGATTCAATCAAAAACAGTGCTAAAAAGCTTGAAAAAATAAGGCAGGTTCAGCAGACAATACGTGAACTCACAGAGTGCGAATATATAAGCGACTCCAAAATCACAAACCTTGATTTGGGCAGAGGAATTGCAACGATTTCCGTTTCCATTGACCGCAGTTTGTTTTATAAGGTTCTTTCTGAGGAAACTAACATAGACATAACCGATGAGTATGAATTGCTTGATTGCGTTAAATCACTGTCAAAAAAGCAGCAGGAGTTTGACAAAATTGCTCAGGCTTATGAACAGGTACAGGAAACAGGATACGGAATAGTTATGCCGGCAATCGATGAGCTTACACTTGATGAACCGCAAATCATTAAGCAAAGCGGCAAATACGGCATAAGGCTAAAGGCAAGTGCACCGTCAATTCATATGATGAAGGTTCAGACTCAGACCGAGGTCACGCCGATTGTCGGTTCCGAACAGCAGTCAGAGGAGCTTGTGTCTTATCTGCTCACGGAGTTTGAAGAAAATCCCGAAAAAATTTGGGAAAGTAATATTTTCGGCAAGTCTGTTCACGAGCTTGTCAACGAGGGACTTCACAATAAACTGTACAGAATGCCTGCCGACGCACGCAGAAAGGTAGGGGAGACAATAGAAAAAATTATTAATGATGGCTGTAATGGACTGATTTGCATCATTCTGTAAATAATTTTATTACAAATTATTTTTTAAAGTGTTCCAAAATTTAGTAATATCAACAAAATAATATTCACCCCATATTTGTTATTGAAAAAATTTAGGTAATAAAGTATAATAAATGTATATGCGATTAACAAATATGGGGGTTGTTTTATGAACTTATCCAATGTTGCTTTTTTGGCACACACAGCAGAGCTTTCTCTTGCTGATAAGGGTATTACCTCAGCTAAGGTAGTGCTTACAGGATTTATAATTGTTTTTTTAATGCTGATTTTGCTGATATTCATTATCAAAATATACAGCTCAATCGTTACAGCTGTTCAAAATGCAGGAACAAAAAGCAAAAAGAAGAATGTTAAGCAGGATCAAACAATTACAAAAACCGAAGTAACCGCCGCTCCCGTCATCGCTTCTGAGACTCAGACTTTAGAAGACGGAGTTTCCGACGAGGTAGTTGCTGTGATTTCGGCAGCAGTAGCAACAATGTACGGTTCACCTTCTAAGGCAAGAATAAAGAGTATTAAAAAGTCATCAAACGGCGGTCGTTCTGCCTGGGCAAATGCTGGTGTACTTGATAATACCCGCCCGTTTTAAGGCAAAAGTTTAAGGGAAAGGATGTTATCTGATGGAAATTTTACAAGGCTTTATGGATGCTGTTAAAGGTATCTTTGAAAGCTCGGGTTTACAGACTCTTAACTGGCAGAACTATGTAATGATCGGTGTGTCGATTGTTTTACTTTATCTTGCAATCAAAAAGCAGTATGAGCCGCTTTTGCTTTTGCCAATCGCTTTTGGTATGCTGCTTGTTAACCTTTATCCGCAAATTATGGCTGCACCTCAGACTGAGCTTCTTACAAAAGCGGAATGCTTAGCCCGCGATATATCCCTGTCGGGGCACGCCACTACGGTTATAGATAATGTAACCTACTATGAAAACCCAACTTACGGCGGACTTCTTTATTATCTCTACCAAGGCGTTAAACTCGGCATTTATCCGCCGCTTATATTCCTTGGCATTGGTTGTATGACAGACTTTGGTCCTTTGATTTCAAATCCAAAGAGCCTTATACTCGGTGCTGCTGCTCAGATTGGTATTTTCGTTACATTTACCGGAGCCATTTTCCTTGGATTTACTGAGGCTGAGGCAGGCGCTATCGGTATCATCGGCGGTGCTGACGGTCCTACCGCTATTTATGTAACAACAAAACTTGCTCCGCATCTCTTAGGCTCAATCGCTATTGCGGCTTACTCTTATATGGCTCTTGTTCCAATCATTCAGCCGCCTATTATGAAAGCTCTTACAACCAAGAAGGAGCGTTCAGTTGTAATGGAGCAGCTTCGTCCTGTATCAAAACTTGAGAAGATTATGTTCCCGATTATTGTTGTAATTGTTATTGCAATATTCCTTCCTGACGCTGCACCGCTTGTAGGTATGCTTATGCTGGGTAACCTGTTCAAGGAGTCGGGCGTAGTTGAAAGATTGGCAAAGACTGCTCAAAACGAGCTTATGAATATTATTACAATCTTCCTCGGCACGACTGTCGGTGCTACTGCTTCAGGTCAGAACTTCCTTACATTCAGCACAATCAAGATTATTGTTCTTGGTCTTATTGCTTTCTGTATGGGTACTGCATTTGGCTTATTATTTGGTAAACTTATGTACAAGTTTACAGGCGGCAAGGTTAATCCTCTCATTGGTTCAGCCGGTGTATCTGCGGTTCCAATGGCTGCCCGTGTATCACAGAAGGTCGGTCAACAGGAAAACCCGGGCAACTTCCTGCTTATGCATGCAATGGGGCCAAACGTAGCCGGTGTAATTGGTTCAGCTGTTGCGGCAGGTGTACTCCTTAATGTTGTTGGCTAAAATATAAAACTTAATTATCGGATTGTTTCGATTTGAATTTTGCAGGAGGTCTGTTTTGACTTCCTGCATTTTCATTTTAAGTATTTTAGCGATAATTCGATAAACGAATTATTAACGCCAGTTTGTATTATATAATAATTTAAATGTATAAGTATTTAATATTGCTTTTTACATATAATGTCAAAAGTGTAAAGGAGAAGGAATATGGCGAGGAATGTTACTGTCCAAAAAATAATAAGCATCCTTTTGCACAGGGTCAAATTTATTATTCTTGCTACTGTAGTTATGGGACTTTTGTTTTTTATGTATTCAAAATTTATCATTACGCCAAGATACAGCACATCTTCAATGGTTTATGTTCAGAACTACGGTAACACCAAAAACGGTAGTATCAATGAACAAAACGACAAGATGTATTCTTCTGATATCAGCGCGTCTTCTTCACTGGCAAGTATATGTGTTACACTGTTCAAAAATTCTGATGAAATGACATCTCTTTATGACGGCTGTTATGTTAATGTTACTGTGGAAGAAGATACATTCTTTATAAAATTCTCAGTTGACGGTACAGACCCTCAAAAGTGTGCAAATGTTGCAAATCAGCTTGCTGATAAGGCAGACGATGTATTTAAGGAGCGTTTTATGTATGGCCGTGTCGGCTCCATACGACAGGCTCAGGTGCCTTCTGTTCCTTATTCTCCGAGTAACTTAAAAAATACATTTATCGGCATTGTAATCGGCTTACTTGCATCCTGCATTATTTCAATTCTGCTTGAGTTGATTGATTCAACAATTAAGGCTGATGACGACATTCAGGAAATGTATGGAATTCCGGTATTTGCTGAAATTCCTGATTTTGAAAACCAAGGGTAGGTGACATTATGAGCAACAAACTTTTTGGAAATAAAAAAGATAAAAAGAAGCAAGGCACAACAATGTCACTGTCAGACAAGAGTAAATTTGCTATTGTTGAGTCATACAAGGTTGCGAGAACCAATATTATGTTTTCGCTTTCTGCTGCCCACAAAAAGATTTTTGCAGTAACAAGTTATTCAAAGGGAGAGGGAAAAAGTACGGTTTCGGCAAACCTTGCGATTTCATTTTCAAAGATGGAAAAACGTGTTTTGCTGATTGACTCTGACTTGCGCCGTCCTAATGTGCACAACATATTTAAGGTTGACAATTCTCAGGGACTGTCCAACATAATAGGTAATATGGTTAGTTTTGATGATGCGGTAAAACACAATGTTTTGACAAATCTTGATATTCTGACATCCGGCACTATTCCGCCAAACCCTTCTGAGCTTATGTGCAGTACCACTTTTATTGACCTTGTAAAAAGGCTTCAGGATGAGTATGATTACATTATATTTGATACCCCTCCGATAGGTGTTGTTGCCGATGCTTTATTGCTTAAGGATTTGATTGCAGGATTTGTTGTTGTTGTTCGTGAGCGTTCAACAACCCACGGCGATTTGCAAAAACTGCTTGACAGCATAAAGCTTGCTGACAGTAAGGCGATAGGTTTGCTTGAGGTTGGATGTTCTTACGATTCAAAACGCCGCAAAAAGGGATATTACTATTATCAATATTATTAAAAAAGCACAAAATATTACAGACTTGCTTACATTATACAAAAAGATGTTGGCAAGTCTGTCTTTTTTTGTGAACCCCAAAATGCAAGAAATCGAAAAACATCTTGCATTTTCCTTTTTGATATTGTAGAATATACTGGTAGTAAAAAGAATGTTTTGCAATTTTGAATTAAGGAGTCAGCAAAATGAGGTATAGTGATTGTAATAGGGAATATCTTGAAAAAGAATATAAGAACCTTTTAATGCGATTTGAAAACATTAAAGGTATGGGACTGAGTCTTAATATGGCTCGCGGCAAGCCGGGCAAGGAACAGCTTGACCTTTCGCTTCCTATGCTTGATGTACTTAACAGCAGCTCAGCATTTGTCGGTGATGACGGAATAGATTGCCGTAATTATGGATTGCTTGACGGTATCAGCGAATGTAAAAAATTATTCGGTGAAGTTTTGGGTGTTGATTCCGATCTGGTTATGGTTGGCGGATGCTCAAGCCTTAATATGATGTTTGATACAATCTCCTGTATGATGACTGCAAGTATAACAGACGGTTGCAAGCCTTGGTATGAGGTTAAGAACAGAAAGTTTTTGTGCCCGGTTCCCGGATATGACCGTCATTTCAGTATCACTGAATATTATGGATTTGAAATGATTCCGATTCCAATGAGCGAAAACGGTCCCGATATGGATATGGTAGAAAAGCTTGTATCTGAGGATGACTCGATTAAAGGTATTTGGTGTGTGCCAAAGTATTCTAATCCGCAGGGAATCACATACAGTGATGAAACCGTAAAGCGCTTTGCGACTCTCAAGCCTGCTGCAAAGGATTTTAGAATCATATGGGATAATGCTTATTGTATTCACGAAATCAACGATACTCCCGATGAACTTTTAAATATTATGGATGAGTGTAAAAAGACAGGCAACGAGGATTTACCGATCCTTTTCTGCTCAACCTCAAAGATTACTTTTCCGGGCTCAGGCGTAGCTGCAATGGCAGCTTCAGAGAATAATATGAAGGTATTTAAAGAAAGATATAACTATCAGGTTATCAGCTATGATAAGCTCAATATGCTCCGTCATGTACTGTTTTTCAAGGATTACAACGGTATGCTTGATCATATGCAAAAGCATAAAGCGGTTTTGAAACCTAAGTTTGATATTGTGCTTGATGCCCTTAACACTCAGCTTAGCGACACGGGTGTAGTAACCTGGACAAATCCAAACGGCGGATACTTTGTAAGCGTTGATGTGCTTGACGGCACAGCTAAACGTGTAGTTGCCCTCTGCAAAGAGGCAGGTGTCGTGCTTACAGGTGCAGGAGCTACTTATCCGCTTGGCAACGACCCTCACGACTCTAATATTCGTATAGCACCGACATTTCCGCCTAATGATGAGCTTAAAACAGCAATGGATGTATTTTGTATTTGTACAAAACTTGCTGCTTGCGAAAAGTTACTGAAATAATTTTAGCCTTTAGAGTAAACTGCTTTGAATATGCACGGTTTTACGCCGTATTTTATTAGCAGTAGTTTATAAAATTATGTCAAGATAGAAAATATTTATTACATTAAGATGTAAAATTTGATTATTTTAATTATTTTTTTATTAATTATTTCCTTTTCCATTGACATTTTTGCAAAAAAAACGTATAATAACTCTGTTATGTCCATAGTTTCGGTTCGTAACAGAGTTATTTTTGTACTTATGCAAAAATCAGAAACTGCGGACAATTTATTCACGGAGGTTTCAAAGGCATGAAAAGAGTTCCAAAGCCTGTATTCTTTGTCGTAGCTTTGTTGATTCTCGCCTTTTCCTTTACTGCACTTTTTGGAGTATCATATTACAACGGTGATATCAAAAACACAGTAGTCAAGGGCGTTAATGACATACGATGGGGAATAGACATCAGAGGCGGTGTTGAGGCGACATTTAAGCCTGCTAACAACTACAACGCAACTGATGAGCAGTTAGATTCTGCTAAAGCTATTATCGAAACAAGAATGGTTTCAAACGGTATCACAGATTATGAGTTGTACGCTGATAAGGGCAGCGACAGAATTATTGTTCGTTTCCCATGGAAATCAGACGACGATTCTCAGAACGCTGTTGAAGCTATTAACGAGATTTCATCTACAGCCCAGCTTACATTCCGTCCGGGCAACAGCTATGCTACAACTGACATAGGTTCCGACGGCAGTATTGTACAGAAGACGCCAACCGGTGAAACCGAAACAATACTAATGGATGGTTCTTACATAGAAAAAGCTGAACCTGTTTATTATCAGGACGAAACAACAGGCAAACGTCAGTATGCCGTTAGCCTTACACTTAAAGACAGTGGTGAAAAGAACGGTAAAGAAAAATTTGGTGAAATCACAACGCAGTATTCAGGTCAGACAATTTCAATTTGGATGGACGATATTATGATTTCATATCCAAAGGTTAATGAGCCTATAACTGACGGTAAAGCACAGATTGAAGGTGACTTTACCGCTGAAGAGGCGACTGACCTCGCTAATAAAATTACAGCAGGTGCATTGCCGTTCCAGCTTGAAACATCAAATTACGGTGTAATCAGCGCTACACTTGGTGAAAATTCACTTGTAGCAATGGGTTATGCGGCTGTTATCGCATTTATAATCATCGCTATTGTTATGATTATTTTCTATCGTTTGCCCGGCTTTATTGCTGTTATTTCTCTTTTGGGTCAGATGGGACTTGCAATCGCAGCTGTTTCAGGCTACTTTACAGTAATTCCGTCATTTACAATGACGCTTCCGGGTATTGCCGGTCTTATTCTTTCAATTGGTATGGGCGTTGACTGTAATATTATCACAGCTGAGCGTATCAAGGAAGAAATCAAGGCTGGAAGAACTCTTGACGGTGCGCTTGAACGTGGTACAAAGAACTCGCTTTCTGCTATTGTCGATGGTAATATGACAGTTATTATAGTATCAATTATTCTTATGCTTGTATTTGGTCCTTCAAATATTCTTTCGATTATCTTTGGTGAGTCCACAACAGGTACAATCTACTCATTCGGCTTTACTTTGCTCGTTGGTGTAATTGCTAACTTTATTATGGGTGTATTCTTCACTCGTCTTATGTTAAGAAGTGTTGCCGGATTTAAGTTCTTACGTAAAAAATGGTTGTTTGGAGGTGCTAAGAATGAAAAATGATGTTCAGACTAATGCAAGCTCAAAAATGACCGTTGAAGAAATCAGTGCTAAGCACAACGGCGGCAAAAGAATTATTGATTTTGTCGGCAAAAAGAAAATCTTTTTTGCTGTTTCAATATCAATTATCATAATTGGTATTATATGTAACTTCATTTTTGGCACAACCCTTGATATTCAGTTCTCAGGCGGTGCTTCAATCAAGTTTAGTTACACAGGCAATATCGACCAGAATGAGCTCAGCAACTTTATTCAGAATAAAACAACGGATAAGGTTTCAACTAATTATTCCGAAAGTCTTATGGGCAACTCAGGCAAGACTGTATCGGTTCAGTTCTCAGGCAATAATTCCATTGAAACTGAAATTCAGCAGAATCTTGAAAGAGATCTTCAAAAGCAGTATCCTGATAACAACTTTATTTGTCTTGAGTCAAGTTCAGTTGACCCGTCAATGGGATTCAGCTTCCTGCTCAAGTGCTTATGCGCCGTTGCAATCGCAAGTGTTTTGATGGTGCTTTATGTAACTATCAGATTTAAGAAGATTGGCGGTCTTTCAGCCGGTGTAATGGCATTGGTTGCATTGTTCCACGATGTGGCTATGATTTACTTTATGTATGTAATCTTCCAAATGCCAATTGATTCAAGCTTTATCGCTGTCGTTCTTATGATTCTCGGTTACTCGCTTAACGATACAATCGTTATTTACGACCGTGTTCGTGAAGAGAGAAAGCTTGTCGGAAGCAAAGCTGATGTAGGTGATGTATTTAACCTCAGCTGCACCAAGACAATCAAGAGAACAATTATGACTTCAATCACTACTCTCTCTGCCATTATTGTAGTTTATGCAGTTGCAACTGTATTCAACATTTCTTCTGTACAGGGATTTGCACTTCCGATGATTATCGGTATCGTATCAGGTTGTTATTCATCAATTTGCATTGCAGGTCCTCTTTGGGTAATGTGGCAAAGACACAAGAAGTCTAAGAAGTAAGTAAAGTAATTTATAAAAATTGCAAAAATAAATTAGGGGTTGCATTTGAATATACTCAGTGCAGCCCCCTTTTATATCAAATTATTTATTGTCATTAGTGCTAATCTCTAATTAAAAGTGCAAATAAATATGTGCGCAAATTATCTGTCAAACGAATAATATTCCGCAGAAAGGCTGATGCCTTTCGAGGACAGCTTATGAAGTGTGGCGGAAATTTGCTATAGCTATATAGATATTGTTCTTTTAATTAGAAATTAGTATAAACTGGAGCGAATATGAAGAAATTTTTATCATTATTTTTGGCATTTGTTTGTATAGTGCCTTTGCTTGTACTTTCAGGTTGTAACTCTCAGTACTCCAACTCATTTACTTCTAATGATAAGCTTAAAATTGTGACAACGATTTTTCCGTACTACGATTTTGTTCGTAATATAACCGCAGACAAGGCTGAGATAAAGCTGCTTTTATCTCCGGGAAGTGAGCCGCACAGCTATGAGCCGTCTCCGTCAGATATTGTTGCAATCGAAAATTGCGACGTTTTTATATACAACGGCGGCGAAAGTGACGAGTGGGTAGAGGGTGTGCTTGAGTCAATAGAGAATAAAAATTTGACTGTTTTAAAAATGATGGATTATGTTGATGTTCTCAACGAGAGAACGCCCGAACATACCGAGGGTGATGAGCCTGACGAACATATCTGGACTTCACTTCGCAATGCTCAAAAAATTGTCAGAGGAATAACCGAGGAAGTTTGCAGAATAGATGCAAATAATAAATCAGTATACGAGCAAAACCGTGACCAATATATTTCTAAGCTTGCTGAGCTTGACCATAAGTTTTCCGATACCGTCAAAGATGCAAAGCGTAAAGTAATGGTATTCGGCGACAGGTTTCCTTTTTTGTATTTTGTTAATGATTATAATCTTGATTACGAATGTGCGTTTCCGGGCTGCAGCAGCGAAACCGAACCAAGTATTGCAATAGTATCCAGACTTATTGACTATGTGCGTGCTGAAAAAATACCAGTTGTATTCTATCTTGAATTTTCTAACGGAAAGATTGCACAGATTATCTCTGAGGATTCAGATGCAACAACCTTGCAGTTTTCTTCCTGTCACAACGTAACAAAAGATGAATTTGCTGATGGAGTAACATATATTTCTTTAATGAAACAAAACTTAAATGCTTTAAAGGAGGCACTTTACTGATGGCTCTGATTACAATTAAAAATGCCTCTATGGGTTATGAGGGCAAAACGGTACTCTCAAAACTTAATCTTACAGTCAACGAGGGCGATTATATCTGTATTGTAGGTGAAAACGGTTCCGGAAAAACAACTCTAATGAAGTGTTTGCTTGGACTTCTTCAGCCCACAGCAGGCAGCATAAGCTTCGGTGACGGTCTTAAACAGCGAGAAATCGGATATCTTCCGCAGCAGACAATAATTCAGCAGGATTTTCCTGCTTCTGTCAGTGAAGTTGTACTGTCAGGCTGTCTAAACAAAAGATGTACAATGTTTTATTCAAAACAACAAAAAGAAATGGCTGCCGATAATATGAAGCTTACAGGTATTTATGACCTTGGAAAAAAATGTTTTCGTGAGCTTTCAGGGGGACAACGCCAAAGGGTAATGCTTGCACGTGCGCTTTGTGCAACTCAAAAGCTGCTTATTCTTGATGAACCTGTCACAGGTCTTGACCCTATGGCTACAGCCGATATGTATGCCCTTATTAAGGATTTAAACAAAAACGGCATAACAATTATAATGGTTTCTCATGATGTGAATTCAGCTGTCAGCAATGCCACAAAGATATTACATCTTTCACGTAATAACTATTTTTACGGAACTGCTCACCAATATTTGCATTCAGATGTCGGCAAAAAGTTCATTTTAAGTGATTGTCCTTGTGACGATTGCCGTCATAGAGCGCAGGGAGGTGTACATAATGTTTGATTTTATTGCTGAGATGTTTTCATACAATTTTATAGTCCGCGCCTTTATTGTAGGTACACTTGTTTCTCTGTGTGCGGCACTGCTCGGCGTAACTCTTGTGCTCAAGCGTTATTCTATGATAGGCGATGGACTTTCGCACGTAGGATTCGGTGCTCTTGCAATAGCTGCATCGCTCAATCTTGCACCTCTTGAAGTTGCAATTCCTGTTATTATAATTGCCGCGTTCCTGCTGCTCAGACTGTCAGAGAACAGCAAAATCAACGGAGATGCCGCAATAGCTATAATATCAAGCACAGCGCTTGCTGTCGGTGTTATTTCTGTAAGCGTTTCAGGTGTAAATACCGATTTGAATTCATACCTTTTCGGCAGTATTTTGGCGACAACAAAAGTTGATGCAATTATGTGTGCGATACTTGCGCTTATTGTAATTTCTATTTTTGTTTTGTTTTACAATAACATTTTTGCAGTTACCTTTGATGAAACATTTTCAAGAGCAACCGGACTCAAAACCAACATATATAATACAGTAATTGCATTGCTTACTGCGCTCACGATTGTAATAGGAATGAGAATAATGGGCACATTGCTTATTTCTGCGCTCATAATTTTTCCTGCGCTTTCATCAATGCGAATCTGCAAAAAATTCAAATCCGTTATATTGTGTTCAGGTGTACTGTCGCTGTGTTGCTTCTTTGTGGGAATGTGCGCCTCATACAAACTTGACACTCCTACAGGTGCAAGTGTTGTAATAGTCAATGCTGCTGTATTCTTGGTATTTTGGCTTGTTGAGGTTATAAGAACTCGTATCAAAAGAACTGACTAAATATAACATTTACAAACAAATCTGAAATCTAAAATATACGGATGGTTGCTTTGCAAAGCCGTTATTTAAAAGGTTATAAAATATTTTCAAGTTTTGGATACTCGCTTTCTTTAATGGAGGCGAGTTCTTTTTTTGCACTTATGCTTTCTGTAATATAAAAATCAACGTTTTTGCTTTCAGCAAGTGCAGTCATTCGTGAAATTTTTATACCAATGCTGTCAACATAATCGTGAATAAGCAGCATATCTATTAGTTCACCACATTCGTACCATTCGTCCTCAGTCTTTCGGCACAGCTCGAGAGCCGATTTGAACTCGTTTTTTTTCATATGCTTGTCAATTTTTTCAATTTTTGCGATAAACATATCCGCTTTGGCTGTAATGTATCCTGTTTCAAGCCCTCCGCCTAACAAAGCTAGTGCAAACAAGAAGAGTGCTATATACATTCTTTTCATATCATTTATCTTTCCTTATAATATTGTAATTACCCAGTGCGTCAAGCGTCATCAAAAAGACATCTTTGAGTGCTGTATTTTTCTTTTTGAGAATATTATTGACATCTTTTGAAGTTTTTTTACACAGCTTAAGCGAATTGTCAAGTATAACACCATCGTTTACAACAACAGTTTCAATTTTGTTGTCCTTTATGCTTACTCCCAAATCCTCGGCTGACGGCTTGCGTTTTTCAGGCTTTTCCAGTACACTTACAGATCCGTTGGTTTCAACAATGCAGTATTGGACATCCTCAATCGAAAAAACATCTTGCTGTCTTAACTGAACACACAAATCCTCATTGCTGAGTCTAAGCCTGCGCATTTCTTCCTGCATAATTTTTCCGTCGCATATTACAATCACCGGCTTGCCGCACAAAAGGCTCCTGAATTTTACACTTTTTAACATAAAAAAACTTACAGCAACTTCGAGTGCAACAAGCACAAGTACGGGAAGAATTCCGCTTAGAATCGGCTGAGCAGTGTTTTGCATAGGTATTGCGGCAATATCAGAAATGATAAGCGT
Organism: Ruminococcaceae bacterium UBA7127; assembly: GCA_002493005.1. Classification (GTDB taxonomy): domain Bacteria; phylum Bacillota; class Clostridia; order Oscillospirales; family Acutalibacteraceae; genus Ruminococcoides. Next base: position 57,112 of record DKXL01000003.1, on the reverse strand, counting down.
TACCACCAGGTCGCTTGGCTGCATATCGCTGATTTGTCTTTTTCCCATCAGCCTTAACGCAAAAACTACAAAAGCATATAGCACGATTGTGCGTAGAATTGAAATTAACATATTATCACCACCATTAATATTTGCATAAAACTTACACTTATTCCACAAAATAGATGTGGTGATAAAATGAATAATTCTAATATGATAAAGATAAATGCCTTAAAAAAGATGTTTGCTAATTCCGCTGATTTTACCGTACGCAATATTGAGCTTTGCGATAAGGCGAACACGAGCGCCGCAATTCTTACGATTGAAGGGATGTGCAGCAAGGATGTTGTAGCACTTTCTGTAATTAATCCTTTGTTGCTTTACAATTACAAAAGCAAAACACCGGACGCGCTTATTGATGAAATTCGTCTTTCGGTATTGTCATCAAGTGAGATTGTTGAGTTTAATACCTTGCAAGAGGCAATAACGTTTTCAACCTCAGGTTTTGTAGTACTAATGATTGACGGTGCGAAAAAAATGCTGGCTATAGGCGCACAGGGCTTTTCGTTTAGAAGTGTGTCAGAGCCGGAGAGCGAGGTTATTCAGCGTGGTTCAAGAGAAGGCTTTACAGAACCGCTTAGAATCAATATGACTCTTATACGCAGACGAATAAAAAGTCCCGACTTAGTATTTGAAACTGCAACGGTAGGTTATGGCTCAAACACACAGCTTATGCTGTGTTATCTGCAAAATTGTATTTCAAAGCAAATTCTTGATGAAGTAAGAAAAAGACTTCAAAAATGCAATCTTAAAATGCTGCTTGCTTCCGGTTATCTTACTGAATATTTGGAGGATGCAGACAATCATTCTTTATTTTCGGGCGTGGGCATTTCAGAACGTCCGGACACAGTGTGCGGAAAGCTGTCTGAGGGCAGAATTGCAGTGTTGATTGACGGAACACCGGCTGTAATACTTATTCCGCATTTGTTTGTTGAGGAATTTCAAAGTATTGATGATTACTCTAACCGACCGTTTTATGCAACCTTTATCAGAGTATTAAAGTATATTTCATTTCTTATAGCAGTATTTTTACCCGGGCTTTATACTGCCTTTTCTCAGTTCCATCCCGAATATTTCCCGACAGGGCTGCTTGTAAAAACGGCTGAATCTTTGGCTCAGACGCCACTTGCAGTCACACTTGAGGTTATTCTGATTACCTTTATATATGAGGTAATGAGAGAGGCAGGATTAAGAATTCCAAAGCCACTCGGACACGCTGTCAGTATAGTTGGTGCTCTTGTAATCGGAGAAAGTGCCGTAAGTGCAGGTATTATTAGTTCATCAACTCTTATGGTTGTAGCTACCGCGGCAATTTGTAGCTATGTGACATCGGCATTGTATCCGCAAATTATGATAATGCGGTTTGTGTTTGTGATTTCAGGCGGTATTTTTGGCTTGTGGGGAATAGTGCTAACTACCTGCATTTTTCTTATCAATATGTGTTCCAAAACATCTCTTGGAGTTCCTTATATGTCATCATTGGCGCCGTTTTCATTCAGAAGAATGCGTGACGTAATCTTCAGAGCTGATTGGAAGTCATTGTCGAAGCATACCATTAAGGTACAAAAATTTCCTGAAACGGAGGAAAAATAATGCAGTCAAAAATTCGCTTTTCATCAGTTCGTTTAATGATTGTTTTGTTTATCAGCGCTTGTACGGTATTGATGCTTTATAATGTTCAAAATATAGAAAATTCAACTTTTGCGAATGATATTGCAGGCGTGATTATAGGTTTGCTGATTTGCTTGCTGTACGCTGTTCCGTCAATAATAATAAAGCTCCGTACAAAAAAAGATTTCATTTCTTTTGCAAAGACCTCAACGCCTTCGGCAGTTATTTTTGTTTCATCTTATTACGCGATGTATTTTGCGTATCTGGCAACAGGTTTTTTGATAAGATACTGCGACCTTTTTTCAAAATCACTTAATCCCGATGCCAATAAATATGTGATTGCGGCATTGCTGTTAGCAGTATGCACATATGCCGCCCACAAAGGAATTTGTGCACTTTCCCGTGTTGCATTATTTATTTTTGTATTTTCAATTATAGCTTTTTTGATTATATTCGGCGGTAACATATCAAATTTTGATTTTAGCTCGCAAAATTTTGACATTCAGATAGATTACAATGCGGCGTTTAAAGCAGTTTCTTTTTTCTCGTCAATTTCATTTATTACAGTGATTTTTGCCTTTAATTCACAAAATACAAACAAATTCAAAAAAAGACATATTATTCTTGCTATAGCCGCAATTTTTGTTTTGGCTGCTCTATCACTTGTATTTATATATTTTGTGCTTTCAGGCTACGGAAGACAGCAGGCATATCAGATGTTTATCCTTTCAAAAACATCTCATTTCAGCTTTGCAAGCGGAATGGATAGCTTTTTTCTTGCCGCTGTTACTTCATTTATTTTTATCCTGATTTCAGCGGTATTTACAAGCGTTAAAAATTCCGCATACAGTAAAGGCTCTAAGTTAGTTTTAAATGTATTTGCCGTTATAGTTTTTATTCTTTTTGTATGTGCACAAAGATTTAATGTAATCGAAGATATATTAACGGATTACAATATTCTGAATGTACTGAATTTTGTGTCGGCTGTTTTAATTCCAACGTGCTATATGATAATCTTCAGGAGGCGGCTAAGTGATTAAAAAATTTTTGATTGGCTTAATATGTTTGCTTATGATTTTTTTGCAGGGTTGCAAAAGCTCAAAACAGATAGATGTCGCATCTCTTGCGGAAACTGTCACGATAAATCAGACTTCGGACGGTTTGTCATACACTTTTTATATTATCGACAGCGGCAATGCAAAAAATCCCGTTTCTATAAAAGCAAATTCACTTTCCGATGCTGTCCAAAAAGCAAAAAAGAGCTATATTCCAAACCTTTCTATGTCAAAACTTGAGCTGTTGTTAATCAATGAAAATGCATATTTACAGGTTATGAGGTCGGACATTGCGTTTGTTTCAAGCAGATATGACATATCTCCGTTGTTGTATGTTTCACTGTGCGATGACGGTACAATGAAATTTTTTTCAAAAAATAAAGAAGGGCTAAAAACAATAGAAGATCATATAATGCTTTTAAAGAATAAAAACGATAAGGTTAAAACAAATTCTTTATCTATATACAATAGTTTTGCAGGTGATAACAAAAGAGAATTTTATGTTTCATATATTAATTCTAAAAACGAATTAAAAGCTGAGCCTTACAGCATAAGTTAAAAAATGAAAAAATAATTAAAAATTGAAAAATAATTCACAAAAAGACTTTATACAAAGCCCGATATGGTGTATAATAGAAATAATTATATATAACAAGATAGGGCGATGCATTATGGCTACTGGTTTTTCTGTTTCGTTATCCCAAATCGTTGAAGATTTAAATTTAACTAAGGTATACCTTGCCGATAACTTTAATGACATTAATATTTCTACAATAGAAATCAATCGTCCGGGGCTTGAACTCACCGGATATTTTGAGTTTTTTGACAATAAGCGTATACAGGTGCTCGGCAACACTGAGTTTTCATATCTAGGCAGATTTGGCTCTGAGGCTCAAAGAATGGTTATTGATTCAATTTTCAGCTTTGGTCCTCCTGCGGTAATTATTTGCCGTGACATTGAGCCGTCAAACGCTATTTTGGAGAGCGCAAAGCTGCACAAGGTTTCAATTCTCAGTTCAAACGACAATACATCCGACCTTACTGCATACCTTGTACAATATTTGAACCGTGCGCTTGCTCCTCGCATTACCCGCCACGGAGTTTTGGTAGAGGTTTACGGCGAAGGCTGTCTGCTTATAGGCGACAGCGGTGTTGGTAAGAGTGAAACTGCTATTGAGCTTATTAAGCGCGGACATCGTCTTGTAGCCGATGATGCCGTTGAAATACGAAGAACCACTGCAACAACCCTTATAGGTCAGTCCCCGGCAAACATTCGCCATTTTATTGAGCTTCGCGGTATAGGAATTATCAATGCACGTAAGCTGTTTGGTATGGGCGCTGTCAAAATGCAGGAAAAAATTGATATGGTAATCAACCTTGAACTGTGGGACAACACCAAGGTATACGACAGAATGGGTCTTGATAACGAATTTATGGATATTTTGGGAGTAGAAGTGCCCACACTGACTATCCCTGTTAAGCCCGGACGTAACCTCGCGGTAATTATTGAGGTAGCCGCAATGAATAACAGACAAAAGAAGATGGGCTACAATGCGGCTCAGGATCTTTTGAAAAGCCTTGGTATGGATATGAACGATATGGCTCCGTCACCAAAGGTTGTAATTGATAAATGGGAGTAATTAACTTGAAACTGATAGCTGATCTTCACACTCATACAATAGCGTCAACTCATGCTTACGCTACTATATCGGAAATGGCGGCAGAGGCGCAGCGCCAAGAGCTTTTTGCCATTGCAATTACCGACCACGCACGCACAATGCCCGGTGCACCCGGTCCGTTTTATTTTGAATCATTGTGTATAATTCCTCCATATCTCAACTCGGTAAGAATTCTAAAGGGAATAGAGGCTAATATTTGTGACTATGACGGAAACATTGATGTTGAACAACGGCTTCAGGATTCTCTTGAATGGATTGTTGCTTCAATGCACACGCTGACGTTGAAAGGTGAGCCGACAGTCAAAAAATGCACTAACGCATATCTTAAGCTTGCACAGAACCCAAATGTTAATGTGATTGGTCACAGCGGCTCTGAATATTATAAATATGATTACGATAAAGTCATTCCTGTTTTTGCAGAATCGGGAAAGCTTGTTGAAATAAACGATTCGGCTTTTAGAAACAAGAAAAGCTGCATTGACAACTGTGTTACTATTGCAAAACTTTGCAAAAAGTATGGTGCACGCATTTGTGTCGACACAGATTCTCACTTTACAAATACGGTCGGCAGAGCACCCGAAACTCTCAAAATGCTTGAAGCGATTGATTTTCCGCAAAAACTTATAGTAAATGCGAGCACAGAAAATCTTAAAGCCTATTTTGATGAGAATAATATTGCTTATTAATACGGAGGGGATGCAATGAACAGTACTGAAATTATATATAACTTTGCTAAATCACTAGATTGCGATGTACGAAAAAACGAGCCGATGAGCAGACACACTACGTTCAAAATAGGCGGTTTGGCTGATGCCTACATAAAAGTCACAAATTTGTCAAAACTCAGAAAAATTCTTGTTGAATGTAAAAAAAACAACGCAAGTTATATGTTGCTCGGCAACGGAAGTAATGTATTGGTAAACGATGACGGAATCAGAGGAACAGTTCTAAGACTTGACGGCGATTTCAGACTTATCACGCTTGTTGATGATACCACAATCTACTGTGGCGCAGGCGCAACTCTTGCTTATCTTTGCAAATTTGCCAAGAAGTGCGGACTTACCGGTCTTGAGTTTGCGTGGGGTATTCCGGGTACTGTAGGCGGCGCCGTGTTTATGAATGCAGGCGCATACGACGGTGAAATGAAAAATGCAGTCCATTCTGTATCGCACATAACAAGTGAAGGTGAAATCGGCAGAATAGAGGGCGACGACCTTAAGTTTGGATACAGAACAAGCGTGTATCGCAAAAACAACTGCATCATAACAGGTGTTACTTTAAAACTTAAAAAGGGTAACCCGGACGAAATCCAAGCCAAGATGGATGATTTTATGACAAGACGCACAACAAAGCAACCGCTTGAGTTTCCAAGCGCAGGCAGTGTATTTAAGCGACCCGAGGGTAACTATGCAGGCGCACTTATCGAGCAGTGCGGACTAAAGGGCAAGCTGGTCGGAGGTGCACAGGTATCTGAAAAGCACGCAGGATTTATTATAAACAGATCTGGAGCTACGGCTGCCGATGTTCAAAATCTTATAAAAGAAGTGCAGTCAACGGTTTCAAATGAAACAGGCTACAATCTTGAATGTGAGTTAATTATTCTTTAATTTAGGTGAATTTTATGGAGTTTGTAATCATTACAGGAATGTCGGGCGCAGGCAAGACCACTGCACTCCACGTTCTTGAAGATATAGGTTATTATTGTGTTGATAATTTACCGTCATCTCTTTTGTCAACCTTATATGCTCTCTGCTCAAAGTCTGATGATGAATCAATGCGCAGAGTTGCAGTTGTGGTTGATGTCCGCGGTAACGAAAAATTTGACACAATGTATAATGAAATTAGAAAATTTAAAGAAAACCATAAAAGTGTTAAGGTTATGTTTTTTGATGCGAAAACTGACAGACTTATTATTCGCTACAAAGAAACCCGCCGCAAGCATCCGCTTGCCGATAGGCTTAAGGACGGTTCGGTTGCGGACGCTGTAGAGTTTGAAAAGGCGCTTTTATTGCCAATCAAGAGCATTGCGAATTTTAAGATTGATACTACATATATGTCAAATAAACAGTTACGTGAGCGTGTTATGTCAATGTTTATGGAGGATACTTCCCAGGCACTCACGATAACTTTTATGTCATTTGGTTTTAAGTACGGAATTCCGCTTGAGGCTGACCTTATTATGGATGTTCGCTGTTTGCCAAATCCATTCTATATTCCCGAACTTAAATCGCTCACCGGTCTTGACAAGGAAATCAGGGATTATGTTTTAAGTGATGAAGAAACGCAGGAGTTTTTAAAAAGACTGCTTTATATGCTTGATTTTTCTGTTCCGCTTTATCTTAAAGAAGGCAAAAGTGAGCTTGTTGTGGGAATTGGCTGTACCGGCGGAAAGCATCGCAGTGTTACCATTGCTATGCAGCTTGATGATTATTTTATCAGCAAGGGTTATAAATGTGTTATTACACACCGTGATATTGACAAGGGGTAAAAATGTCTTTTTCATCAGATGTAAAAAAGGAGCTTTGTGCTGTCTTAAGCTGTGACAGAGAAGTGCTCAGAGCAGAGCTTTATGGAATGTTGCTTTTCTGTAAATATTTTTCACAAAACAAAATTGTTTTTACTACAGAAAACTCCTATGCGAGTAAACGAATCGTTATGCTTTTGCAAAATCTTTATATGCCGATAATAGAAAAGCAGACTGCACTGAGAACGAGGTCGGATGACAGCCATCTGTACAAGATTATCGTTGTTGATGAGAACGATTGCAAAAAAATCTATGACGACTATGGGCACACTGAAAATCAGATAACACTCAGGGTCAACAGAGCAAATCTTTCAAGTGATGACCTTGTTGCTCCGTTTTTGCGCGGAGTATTTTTAAGCTGTGGCTCGGTAACAAATCCAATTAAGAGCTATCATGCCGAACTTTGCGTGCCACACAAGAATTTGTCAGTCGATTTGTGCAAGATAATCAGTGAGATCACTGATTGTACGCTGACTCCAAAAACTGTTATCCGCAATGGCAACTATATAGTATACTTTAAAGAGAGCGAACAGATTTGCGATTTGCTCACATATATCGGCGCACCGATAAAGGCTATGGAGATTATGGGCACCAAGGCTATAAAGCAGGTGCGCAATAATGTAAATCGCCGTACCAACGGAGAAATTGCCAACATTGGTAAGGTTGCAGCCGCATCCGCAAAGCAGCTTGAGGCAATTAACTATATAAAACAAACAACAGGGCTTGATACTTTGCCCGACGACTTAAAGGAGATAGCATATTTAAGACTTGAAAATCCTGAGATGTCACTGCGTGATTTGGGACAAAATCTGTCTGTACCAATCAGCCGAAGCGGGGCAAATCATCGTATGCAAAGATTGCTTGAATACGTACAAACGGAGGACAAATAATGGGAAATATGACCTTTGAACAGGCAAATGAATTACTTGAGAAATCAGTCAGCAGAATGGAAAACGACAATTTGACTTTAAACGAAAGTATGGAGGAGTATGCAAAGGCTTGTGAGCTTCTTGGCTTTTGTATGAAAGAACTGGAAACCTGTAAGGGAAAAATTCAGGATATTAATGACAGAATCAGCAATTTGTCAAACGGAGGTAACTGAGATGAACAGCATTGATTACGCGGCACTTTGTGAACAATCATTATTTACTTTTTTGCCTGATGACAAGTGCAGGGAAAAAAAGCTTATAAACTCAATGAAATACAGTCTTGAGGCAGGAGGCAAGCGCGTTCGTCCTTCTCTTGTGTTTGAGTTTAATGCCTTGTGCTCAGGTCGTGCCGAATGCGCAGTTCCGTTTGCCTGTGCTGTTGAGATGATACACACATATTCGCTTATACATGATGATTTACCTTGTATGGACGACGATGACCTGCGCCGCGGCAAGCCTTCAAACCACAAGGTGTATGGTGAGGATATTGCCCTCCTTGCAGGTGATGCATTGCAGACTCTTGCATTTGAAACTATTACCTGCAAGAATTCTGTCGAAATCTGCGGTGCTGATGCCTGCTGTAAGGCTGCATCTGTGCTTGCGGAATATGCAGGCGCCACCGGTATGGTGGGCGGTCAGGTTATTGACCTGATGAGTGAAAATACAAATGCACCGCTTGAGGTTTTGCAGGAAATGGATTACAAAAAGACTGCTTGTCTGATTAAAGCCGCCTGTGAACTGGGCTGCATAAGCGCCGGTGCTGATGAAGCAAAAATAAAAGCCGCGTCCGAGTACGGCGAATGTATCGGAATAGCTTTTCAAATTCAGGATGATATTCTTGATGTAATCTCATCTGATGAGGAACTCGGCAAGCCTGTCGGCAGTGATAAAGAGAACAGCAAGTCAACCTATGTTTCATTGCTCGGCATTGATGAATGCAAAAAACTTGTCAGCAATCTTACAGACAAGGCGATTGCTGCGTTGTCTGCTTTTGATACTGATACAACTTCACTTAAAGAATATGCATTTAAACTTGCAAACAGGAACAAATAAATCATATTTTCAAATTATAATACGGTAGGATAAAAATGGGTGAATATAAACTGCTTTCAAAAATTAAATCGCCGCACGATGTTAAAAAGATTGATGAAAATGATATTCCAAAGCTGTGTACCGAAATTCGTGAAAAACTTGTCGAAACCGTTTCTGTAAACGGAGGTCACCTTTCACCGAATTTGGGTGTAGTTGAGCTTACAGTTGCATTAAACCGTGTATTCAATTTCCCAAGGGACAGTATTGTGTGGGATGTCGGTCATCAGGCATATACTCACAAGCTTTTAACGGGTCGTTTTGACGACTTTGATACTTTGCGCCAAAAGGGCGGAATTTCTGGCTTTCCAAAGCGCGGCGAAAGCAAATACGATGATTTTAATACCGGTCACAGCAGTACTTCAATCTCTGCCGCGTTGGGCATAGCGGTGGCAAAGCAAATTGCAGGAGATCACAGCTCAACAATAGCAGTTATCGGTGACGGCTCGTTTACCGGCGGACTTGCATATGAGGGTATGAATAATGCCGGCAGATTTAAGAAAAACTTTATTGTTATTCTCAACGACAACAAAATGTCAATTTCGCCAAATGTTGGCGCTGTTCCGCGCTACCTTACTACAGTGAGGATTCAGCCGTGGTATATTCGCGTAAAGCGTATAACCGAAAAGGTGCTGACAAAAATACCTCTGATAGGCAATCCTCTTAAGTCATTTTTGCGCAGAGGGAAATCAAGAATCAAGAATTTGATTTACAAAAATACACTGTTTGATTGCTTTGGATTTACTTATATCGGACCTATTGACGGACACAATGTGCCTGAGCTTGAAAACGCGTTGCAAGCGGCAAAAAAAATTAATGCGCCTGTGATTTTGCATGTTGTTACCAAAAAAGGCAAGGGCTATCAACCGGCTGAGGATAATCCGGGAGAATTTCACGGAATAGGGCAGTTTGATATTGATTCAGGCGAGCCGATTTCAAGCCATAAAGGCTTTTCTGCGGAATTTGGCAAGTTAATGTGTGAACTTGCCGAAACGGACAAAAAGCTGTGCGCTATCACAGCGGCTATGTCGCAGGGAACAGGATTGAGCACTTTTGCACGAAATTACCGTGATCGTTTTTTTGATGTCGGCATTGCCGAGGAACACGCTGTCACATTTGGATGCGGACTTGCCGCCAAGGATATGCGTCCTGTTTTTGCGGTTTACTCAACGTTTTTACAGCGGTCGTATGATCAGCTTATCCACGATGCCGCCTTGTCACAGCTTCATTTGGTGCTGGCAGTTGACCGAGCCGGAATTGTCGGTAGTGACGGCGAAACGCATCAGGGCGTTTTCGACGTGTCAATTCTAAACACAATTCCAAACACTACAATTTTTTCACCGACATACTTTGAAGGAATGAGAAAGTCGCTTACTACAGCAGTTTATGTTTGCGATGGCCTTGCTGTTGTACGTTATCCGCGAGGCGGTGAGTTGTACAAACCTGACGATTTCGGTGAAGAGAGTATTGAATACAATGTTTACGGCAATATAAACTGCCAAAATCTGCTTATAACATACGGAAAACTGTTCTCTTATGCCTGCAAGGCAAAGGAAACCCTTGCAAAAACGGGCATTGAAATTTGCATACTTAAGCTTTGTAAAATCAAGCCCATAAGCGATGATGCGGTAGCTATTGCATCAGAATTTGAAAACGTTTGGTTTTTTGAAGAGGGCATAAAGAACGGCGGCATTGCCCGTAATTTTTCTGACTTGCTGTTCCAAACAAAATTTGACGGCAGCTACCATATAAAAGCTATTAACGATAAATTTGTAAAGCAAATGTCCGTCAGTGAAGCTCTGAGTATGCTTAAGCTTGATGACGAAGGTATGGTAAATATAATTTCAAAGGATTTGAATTAATAGAATATGAAAAAACGACTTGACATTCTTGTTTATGAAAAGGGCTTTACCGACAGCCGTGAAAAGGCTAAGGCAGTCATAATGGCAGGACAGGTATATGTAGACAACCAAAAGGCTGACAAATGCGGCACCTCGTATGATGAAAAGGTTAAAATCGAGGTCAGAGGCAATGTGCAAAAATACGTCAGCCGCGGAGGACTTAAGCTCGAAAAGGCAATAAATAATTTTGATTTTGATTTAAAAGATAAAATTACAATGGACATCGGTGCGTCAACAGGCGGTTTTACCGATTGTATGCTCCAAAACGGCGCTCGCAAGGTGTATTCTATCGACGTAGGCTATGGTCAGCTTGCGTGGAAACTGCGCACAGACGAGCGTGTGGTAAACCTTGAGCGCACAAATATGCGCAAGGTAACTGCAGAGCAGGTTCCTGATAAAATTGATTTTTTCTCGGTTGACGTGTCGTTTATATCGCTTAAGCTGATTTTGCCTGTAGCTAGAAAGCTAATGGCAGAAGATGCTCAGGCAGTTTGCCTGATAAAGCCCCAATTTGAAGCCGGCAGAGAAAAGGTAGGCAAAAAGGGAGTTGTACGCGATCCGTCGGTTCACGTCGAGGTTGTGCAGAATATATATGATTTCTGTCTTGAAAACGGTTTTGACGTGCTCAACCTTGACTATTCACCAATCAAAGGACCTGAGGGTAATATTGAATATCTTATACATATCAAAAAAAGCGATGACCCAAAGTCTTATACCGACATAACCCCGCAGGAGCTTGTACAAAAATCTCACAGCGCACTTGATAAATAAGGAGCAGAACACTTAATGAAAACGGCAGTTATTGTAAATCTTTCAAAGGCTGATGCCATCACCTGTGCCAAAAAGGTGTCTATTCTTTTGCTCAAAAATAATTCGGAAATCTATATGCTCTCTGAATATAGACCATATTTTGAGGGTATTAAAATTACGTATTATGATACAACATCACTTTTGTTTGATAATTGTGATGTTGCAGTTACGGTAGGCGGCGACGGAACAATAATCCATGCAGCAAAATACGCTGCAAGGGCAAATAAACTGCTCATTGGCGTTAATGTAGGCAGACTTGGTTTTGCTGCTGATGTTGAGCCGGATGAAATCGATAAATTAACACGGCTTGTCACCGGAGAATATCTTACCGAGGAGCGTATGCTGCTTGATGTTGAGGTTATTAAAAACGGCAATTCAAAGCATTATCTTGCTGTAAATGACGCCGTAATAGCACGAGGTCAGCTTTCAAAGATAATTGATTTAAACCTATCGCTTGACGGCGAAGAAATTTCAAAATACCGTGCGGACGGTTTGCTTTTTTCAACACCAACCGGCTCAACTGCGTATGCTTTGTCAGCAGGGGGACCGATCCTTGCTCCGCAAATGGAGTGTATTCTCCTTACACCTGTTTGTCCGCATTCACTTTTTTCACGTTCAGTGCTGTTTTCAGGCGATTCAACGCTTTCCGTATCGGTGCGCTTTCCGTCAGAATGCGGCTGTATACTCACGGTAGACGGAGAGAAAAACGTTGAAATTCTTGCAGATGACAAGGTAATTATCAGAAAATCCGATTTAAAGCTAAAGCTAATATCTGTTCACAACCGCAATTTCTACAATCATCTCAACGAAAAACTCAAGGAGAGAGAAGTCTAATGAAAACCGGCAGACACGAAAGAATACTCAGCATAATAACCGAATTTTCCATAGAAACGCAGGATGAATTACTCACCAGACTGAGAAAAGAGGGCTTTAAGGCTACTCAAGCGACTATTTCACGTGATATAAAAGATTTGCGGCTCGTCAAAACTCTTGGCAGTGACGGAAAATATCGTTACGTTTCACCGTCAAAAGGTTCGGTTGATATACGTTCTAACTTTTCTTCGCTGTTTGGTTCATCTGTAAGCTCAATCGACAACTCTCAAAGCATAGTCGTAGTCAAAACGCTCAGCGGAATGGCTCAGGCAGTTTGTGCCGCGCTTGACTCTACCGAATATGATGCAGTTGTCGGCACAATAGCAGGTGATGACACAATTTTTATTGCTTGTCGCTCAACCGAGCACGCAATCGAATTTACCAATGAACTTAAAAAGCTAATTTGACAGGATTGATATAAAATGTTAAAAACTCTTTATATTGAAAATATCGCAGTAATTGAAAAAACGTCAATAGATTTTAATAACGGACTCAATGTGCTGACAGGTGAAACAGGTGCCGGCAAAAGTATAATAATCGACTCAATTAACGCAATTATGGGTCAGCGTACCTCAAAGGAAATCATCCGAACGGGGGCACAGTCTGCGTTTGTGAGCGCTCAGTTTGAGGATATTAATGATGACGTTATATCAAAACTTGAGGAGCTTGGTTTTTCTGATGACGAAGGCTTATTGATTTTGCAAAGAACTTTGAATCAAAACGGCAAAAGCAACTGTAAAATCAACGGAAAGCCTGCTACTGTTTCAATGCTCAGAGAGCTTGCAAAAAGCCTTATAAATATACATGGTCAGCACGAAAGCTATGAGTTGTTTTCTCCTGAAACACATATCGATTACATAGATAATTTCGGCGACTGCAAGGCTCTGCTTGATGAATACAAATCTCTGTATAAACAATATAAAATTCTAAACAAGAAATTAAATGAAGCCAATTCTGATGAAAGCGAACGATTAAGAGAAATAGATTTGCTCACTTATCAGTCAAATGAATTGTTTGAAGCAGACGTGCAGGTTGGAGAGCTTGAAGCGTTAGAAGCCGAACGCACTGCGCTTATGAGCTTTGAAAAAGTATTTTCACTTCTTAACAAGGCAAAACAATCGCTTGACGGCAACGGTGAATTTGACGGCGGAATTGAGGCTGTTGACTCAGCCGCTGCTGCAATCAGCAAAGCCTCTGTTTATAACGCCGAATACGAGGGACTGTCTGATACGCTTTCCGATGCATATTACAATCTCAAGGATTGCGAAGAAAGCATTTGTGATGCTATTGATAATCTTGAAAGCGACCCGCGCCGTCTTGAAGAAATCGAAGAGCGACTTGATTTGCTCAACAGACTTTCACGCAAATATAATTGTCCTTGTGATGAGCTTTCCGAGCTTGCCGACACCTATCAGGCTCGACTTGAAGAGTTAGTAAATTTTGACCGTAATCGCGAAGAGTTAATCGCCGCCTGCAATACAGCAAAAGAAAATACGTTAGCTGTTGCAAAAAAACTTAGTGCAGTGCGTCAAAAGACCGCCAAGGAATTTGCCGCAAGAGTAAAAACAGAAATGGCATTTTTGAATATGCCGAATGTTGAGCTTGTTCCTCAGTTTGAACAGATAGATTTTTCGTCTAAGGGCATCGATAAGGTTGAACTTTTAATATCTGCAAATCCGGGCGAAGCGCCGCGACCTGTTGCCAAAATTGCATCAGGCGGTGAGCTTTCCAGAATGATGCTTGCAATCAAAACGGTGCTTGCAAGCACCGACAGCGTAGACACACTTATTTTTGACGAGGTAGACACAGGCATCTCCGGTTCTGCGGCTGAAAAGGTTGGCTTAAAGCTCAAGGAGGTTTCTGCTGACAGTCAGGTATTATGTGTAACTCACCAAGCGCAAATTGCTGCACTGGCAGATTATCACTATCTTATTTGCAAGCAAATTGAACAGGGCAGAACATTTACAGAGGTGTCACAGCTTGACCATAACGGCAGAGTTCGTGAACTTGCACGCATAATCGGCGGAGTTAATATTTCCGAAGCCGCACTTACTCATGCCGAGTCAATGCTCAAACAGAAATAAAAATAAATAAATTAACTATTAACAAATATCTAAACAAATTAAACTATTTTAGAAAGGATGCAGTAATTTGAAATTGTGGTCAGTTGCTCCGCTTGACAAGCAAAAAGCGGCGGAAATTCAAACTAAATACGGACTGCCTGCAATCATTGCAATGTTGCTGCAAATCCGTAATATAACAACAGAAGCAGAAATACAGGATTTTTTAACAAATGACTGTAATATAGCCGATCCCTTTGAAATCAAGGATATGGACAAGGCTTGCGCACGAATAAAAACTGCCGTTGATAACGGCGAAGCAATTTGTGTTTACGGAGATTACGATGCCGACGGAGTTACTTCAACTGCATTGATGTACTCTTATCTTGAAACTATCGGTGCAAATGTGATGTATTATATTCCGTCACGTGCAACCGAAGGATACGGAATGAACAAGGCGGCTGTTGATATTCTCAACTCAAAGGGCGTAAAGCTGATTGTCACCGTAGATAACGGTATTGCGGCTGTTGATGAAATTGACTATGCAAATTCACTTGGAATTGATACTGTAGTCACCGACCACCATATGCCTACGGGAATTCTTCCCAATGCCTGCGCAGTGGTGGATTTGCACCGCAGTGACTGCAAAAGCCGATTTAAAAATCTTTCAGGTGTGGGCGTTGCCTTTAAGGTAATTATGGCACTTGAGGGCGAATACTGTGATACGGACTCACTTCTTGACAATTACTCTGATTTGCTCAGCATCGGCACAATCGGAGATATTGTTGAGCTTAGAGGAGAAAATCGTGTTTTTGTTAAGCGTGGGCTTGAAAGTATAATGAATACCGACAGAACAGGCATAGCCGCTCTGATAGAAGGTTCAGGTCTTGCAGGCAAAAATATTACCGCAGGTAATGTTTCCTTTACAATAGTGCCCCGTATTAATGCTGTGGGCAGACTCGGCGAATCTCAAAAGTCAGTGTCGCTTTTACTTACCGAGAACCCTGATGAGGCATTTGAAATCTCATCTCAGCTTTGCGGTGAAAATGCCGAGCGGCAGCAGATAGAAAAAGATATTCTTGAAAAAATCGATTCGCAAATTCAGCGCAATCCTGCGCTCGTGCTTGACAGAATAATTGTGATTGACGGTGATGACTGGCACCAAGGTGTAATCGGGATTGTAGCGTCCAGAATAAAAGAAACATACGGCAAGCCTGTAATCATAATCTCACGAATGGGTGACCTTTCAAAAGCGTCAGGAAGAAGTGTCAGTGGTTTTTCGCTTTGTGACGCGGTTTTTGCCTGTTCCGATATTCTTACACACTACGGCGGACATCCAATGGCTGTGGGACTTTCACTCGATACCGAAAATATAGAATTATTCCGCAAAAGAATTAACGAATATGCTGAGGGCTTGGGAGCAATGCCGTTTGACAAACTTAACATAGAGTGCAAACTTAACCCTGCCTACATAAGTCTTGATTTGGTTGAAGCCCTTGAATATATGCAGCCGTACGGTGCAGGCAATCCTACCCCGATTTTTGGCTTATATAATATGATACTGACTAATATTATTCCTTTATCGAATAATAAGCATCTTAAACTTACTTTCTCTCGCAACAATACCACAATAAATGCAATGAAATTCTTTACTTCTACCGATGAATTCCCATATAAAAAGGGTGACGTGTTGGATCTTGCCGTTACTTTTGACACAAACGAATATAACGGCAATGTCAGCGTGTCAATTATCATTAAAGATATAAAGCCGTCATCAGTCGATACTGCCGCCTGTCTTGAAAGTTTAAGAAATTTTGAAAGATTTTGCAGCGGTAATAAACTCACTCACGAGCAGGTGCTTGACATTTTGCCTGACAGAAACGACTTTGCACTGCTGTACAGATTCCTAAGGCAGAACAACGGATACTTTTATCCGATAAATACTTTAGTTTATAGGCTTGACAATAAGCTCTCTTTTGGTAAAATTAGAGTAATACTCGAAGCAATGAATGAACTTGGTCTTATTGAGATTTTTGAGGGATTAAAAAGCAGCAGTATAAAGCTGTTGCCGGTTCACGACAAGGTTTCGATTGACTCAGCAAGCATTATAACACGACTGAAGGAGGAGCTGTAATGGGAAAATATACAAATGTGGCGCATTATCAGGATTTTTCAGAACTTCAAAAAATCCTTTCAGTTGCCGCAGAACCATATGATTTAGAAAAAATAACAAAAGCATACAAATTTGCCGAAAAATCGCATGGCGACCAGCGCAGAGTATCGGGAATACCATACATTTTACATCCTACTTCAGTAGCCTGCATAGTTGCTGAGTTGGGAATGGATACGGATTCAATTTGCGGCGCATTGTTGCACGATGTTGTTGAGGATACCGTTGTGTCGCTTGACGAGATAAAAAAGATGTTCGGCCCTGATGTTGCAAAGCTTATTGACGGTGTAACTAAAATTTCAAAGATTTCGTATTCATCGCGTGAGATGCAGCAGGCTGAGAATATCCGCAAAATGCTTATTGCAATGGCAGATGATATACGTGTAATTATTATAAAACTTGCCGACAGACTGCACAATATGCGTACAATGGATTGTATGCCCGAGCAGAAGCGCAGAGATAAATCGCTTGAAAATATGCAGGTATTTGCGCCAATCGCACACCGACTCGGTATTAAAACGATTAAAGATGAGCTTGAAGACCGCTCACTGCAATACCTTGACCCGGTTGGCTACAAAGAAATCGAAGATACTATCCAGCTCACAGAAGAGGGCAGAGATAAGTTCATTGATGATATAAAACGGCAGATTATAGAAAAAACCGAGGAAACTATTCCAAACGTGTACATCAGCGGACGAGTAAAGAGCGTAAACAGCATCTATCGCAAAACTTATATGCAGGGCAAAACGATGGATCAAATTTTTGATATATTTGCCGTGCGCGTAATCGTTGATTCACTTTCCGACTGCTACAATGTTTTGGGTGTTGTTCACGATATATTCAAGCCTATCCCAAACAGGTTCAAGGACTATATTTCAATGCCCAAGCCGAATATGTACCAGTCGCTCCATACCACTGTGCTTGACAAAAATGCAATCCCGTTTGAGGTACAGATTCGCACATGGGAGATGCATTACACAGCAGAATACGGAATTGCCGCCCATTGGAAGTATAAGCTTGGAATGGGTCCTGAAGGCAACAACGATGACAAACTCACCGATAACATTCAAAAGGTTAAGAAGATGATTTTGGATCAGCTCGAAGCTGAGGATGTTACCGATATTGCCAAAAATATAAGAAACGATTTTGCCGAGAACGACGTGTATGTGTTTAGTCCGAAAGGCGACGTATTTAATCTTCCTCAGGGCTCAACTCCGATTGATATGGCTTACATTATCCACACACAAGTCGGTCACAGAATGGTAGGCGCTAAAATCAACGGCAAGATAGTTTCTATCGACTACAAACTCAAGACAGGTGATATCTGTGAGATTATCACCCAAAAAGAAGAGCATCCAAACAAGTCGTGGATTGACATTTGCAAAACAGCGTCCGCAAAATCTAAAATCCGTCAGTGGTACAAGCACGAAAAGCGTGATGAAAATATCATTGAAGGCAAGCAGTTGCTTGAAAAGGAGTTCAAGCGCCACGGTATAAGTCTTACCGAGGAAGAATATGCAGATTTTTTCCAAAAGTTAATGATAAAAAAGCAGTATAATACAATGGACGATTTTTATGCTGCAATCGGTTACGGCGGAATTCAGCTTTGGAAGATTATGCCAAGACTCAAGGAAGAGTACCAAAAAACCTTTGCATCAAATATAGAAGAGTTAGATGTTCCGCAGGCTCCCGTTAAGCGCAAAAAGGCAAATGCAGGCGTAGTTATTGAGGGTACAGACGATGTGCTTGTCAAGTTTTCTAAGTGCTGCAATCCTTTGCCGGGTGACGATATAATCGGTTACATTACCCGCGGCTACGGTGTTTCAATTCACAATCGTCATTGCACAAATGTTCCGAAAGACTTATCAAACTGTGAACAGCCGGAACGTTGGGTAAGTTGCTATTGGGAGGATGAAATCGGCGAAGCATTCCGCAGTACACTTCAAATTACCGCAACAGACCGTACAGGTCTGCTTGCAGACGTAACAATCAAACTTTCCAATATGCACATTTTTATACATTCGCTCAATTCTCGTGAACTTGACGACGGCAAAGCTGTTGTAACTGCAACTATTGACGTTATGGGCAGAAACCATCTCAGAGGTGTAATATCCAAGCTTTCCGATATTAACGGCACTGTGGAAGTTAAAAGAATTTAATCGAAAGGGATTACGATGAAAGCAATTTTGCAGCGAGTTTCAAAGGCTCAGGTTGAAGTTGAAAACAATATAGCAGGAAAAATTGAAAACGGATTTCTTGTTTTGCTGGGTGTTGAAAACGGTGATACCCAAAAGGACGCTGAGGTACTTGCAGACAAAATCTCAGGACTTAGAATTTTTACTGATGAAAACGATAAAATGAATTTGTCGCTTTCTGATGTTTCGGGTTCAGTGCTGGTAATTTCAAATTTTACACTTTGCGCTGATTGTTCGCACGGCAGACGACCGAATTTTATGACTGCTGCACGACCTGACACGGCTGAACCGCTATATGAATATTTTTGCCAAAAAATTCTCAACAACAATATCCCTGTTCAAAAGGGCGTATTTGGCGCAGATATGCAGGTTTCTCTTATAAATGACGGACCTGTGACTATAGAAATCAATTCAAAGGACTTAAAAAAATGATTAAAGTAGATATATATAACGTAACTGATCTTATGACAAATTGCTGTTACCTTGTTGATGAGTCAACAGGCAAGTCAGCCGTTGTTGACCCCGGTGACAAGTCAGAGAAGCTGAACAGCAGAATTGATGCAGATGGCGGCAGGCTTGAGTATGTTATTCTTACTCACGGTCATTATGATCACATCAGTTATGCAAAGCAGCTTGCTGAAAAGTACGGAGCAAAAATAGTGACCGGCAGACTTAACAATGAGTTTCTCAGCAAGCCGATGCTTAATCTGAGTGCATATCATGGTGTAAGTCTTGAACCGTTTTCGGCAGATATCTTGCTTGACGATAATGATACTTTTCTCTTGGGCGACACAAAAATCACTTATATCACCACGCCGGGTCACACTTCAGGATGCGGCTCATATATTTTTGACGACACTATAATTACGGGAGATACGCTGTTCTGTGAGTCCTACGGCAGAACCGATTTGCCGACCGGTGATTCTCAGCAAATATTGCAGTCAATCAAAAAGCTTAAAAATCTTGACGGCGATTATAAGATAATTCCGGGTCACGGTCAGCTTTCAACGCTTTCACACGAGAGAAAATACAATCCGATTATGAGAACTTTGTAATATGAATTTATATGTAAAAAATCATACGTTTCATTTTGAACTTGAAAATCTTACACGACTCTTTTTTCCAAACGAGAAAATAACGGTTTATAAGGAATTTGAAACACTTGTTCCGCCATATGTTTACACTGAGGTGTCTGATATTATAAAGGTTGCAGTTAATATCTCGGATTTTTCAAAGTCGTCTACTTGCCGCAAGGCAGATAACGATGATGACAACGAGCTTTATTCTGCACAGCTTTTATATTCAATTCTTTGTGAATTTACGGGAATAACTCAACCGTGGGGAATCCTTACAGGCGTTCGTCCCGTAAAACTCTTAAGACGTCTTACAGATGAAATGGACGAATCGGCGGCAAATGATAAATTTAAAAATGACTTTTATGTAAGTGATAAAAAATTTGCACTTGCAAGACAAACCGAAGCAAACGAGAAGAAAATACTTGATTTGTCACAATCAAATTCTTTCAGTTTGTATGTCGGCATTCCTTTTTGTCCGTCACGGTGCAGTTATTGTTCGTTTGTAATGGCTTCGATTGAGAGAGCCGAAAAGCTGATTGAACCATATGTTAATCTCTTGTGTGAGGAGATAAAGCACACAGCGCAGATTGCCGCAAAACTTGGGTTGAGGCTTGAAACCGTTTATTTCGGCGGCGGAACTCCTACAACGCTCAGTGCGGAACAGCTGGACAAGGTGTTATCTTGTGTAAATGAGAACTTCAATATGAACACGTGTCGTGAGTTTACTGTTGAAGCAGGCAGACCCGACACAATCAATGCCGAACGACTTTGTGCTTTAAAAGAAAATAAAGTTGACAGAATCAGCATAAATCCGCAGACAACAAGCGATGATGTACTTATAAAAATAGGCAGAAAACATACTGCACAGCAGTTTTTTGATGCTTTCTCTCTTGCACGCAAGTGTGGATTTGATAATATCAATACCGATTTAATAGCTGGCTTGCCTACCGATACATTTTTAAGCTTTAAGCAATCGCTTGACTCCATTCTCAGTATGAATCCTGAATGCATTACAGTTCATACCTTGTGTATGAAGCGTGCCTCAACTCTCACAACTCAAGGAGTCACTCTTGACAAGCAGGGGGCAGCTGAAGCTGTACAGATGCTTGATTACGCACAGCGAATATTACAGGCACGACAATACATACCATATTATATGTACCGTCAGAGCCGAATGGTAGGCAACCTTGAGAATGTGGGCTGGTCGCTCAAGGGATATGAGAGCTTATACAACGTTTATGTTATGGACGAAACGCATACAATACTTGCTTGCGGTTCAGGCGGAGTAACAAAGCTGAAAAGGCAGAATCCCGAGTATCTTCAGCGTATATTCAATTATAAATATCCCTATGAATACGTTGACCATTTTGATGAAATAATTAAGAGAAAATCCGCTATTACTGATTTTTATGGCTGAGCCGCTATTGATTATTGCTTTCAATAGTGATAGAATATAAAATATTGTAAACGAAAGGTTGCTTTTATTATGGGAAAATTTGATGGAATTTTTGACGACGTAGTTGTTAATGCAAAAGCCGCTGCCAACGCAGTTTCTCAAAAGGCGACAGCAGTTCGCGATGCTTCAAAGCACAAGTTTACTGCTGCTGAAATCAGAGGCGAAATTAACAAAAAACTTCGTGATTTAGGTGCTCTCACTTATAAAGAAAATGTTCAGAATATTGATATGACAAAGGAAATAGAACAGATAGTTGCTGAAATAACTGAACTTAAAGAAAACCTGAGCATTATCAACGAGCATATTGCTGCTTCAAAAAATCAAAAGAAATGCCCGCAGTGCAACGCATTTTTACCTAAGAACTCTGCTTTTTGCAATATTTGTGGTGCAAAGCTTGACGAAGAGCCAAGAGATAAAAGTGAATGTATTTAATAAACAACGGGTGATTTAATTTGTCTAAAAAATTAAACAAAAAATATAATGCAGTTGCCAGGGCAGAAAGCGACGTGTCGCAGACCTTCGTAAGGGGAGCGGCAATCTTAACTCTCAGTATGGTGGTTGTTAAGATATTCGGACTTCTTGACAAGGTGATTTTGAGTAGTGTGTTTTCAAGCATATCATACACTGTGGAGCTTGCAAACGGCACAATGACTCAGGATTTTACCTCCTTTGGACTCGGACTTTACAGTAATGCCTACGAAATATTTGTAGTAATCTTTACCGTTGCAACAGGCGGACTTCCTATTGCAATATCCCGTCTTGTATCCGAAAGCACTGCACAAAAACGCTACAAGGATGTTAAGCTGATACACAAAATATCTGTGCCGTTTTTCATCGTTGTCGGCGTTGCTTCGTTTCTTATCCTTGTCGGCGCAAGCTTTATCTATGTAAATATTATCAAGTCGCCTTATTCTATTTACGCAATGCTTTGTCTTGCACCTACAGTCCTTTTTGGCTGTCTTGTATCTATTTACCGCGGATATTTTGAGGGACAGCGCAATATGGCGCCTACTGCAATTTCTGAGATAATTGAGGCTTGTGTTAAGCTGTTTATAGGCGCTTTGCTTGCATATGTTATAGCAGTTGCCGGTATGAATTCATACGCTGAAAACGGAACTGTGTTCGGAATGGCGTTCGGTAATATAAAGGACGCATACCAAACTATTGTTGCATTCTCGGTTGCAGGAGCAATTATGGGTATTACTCTCGGCAGCTGTGCGTCGTTTTTGTTTGTCTTTATTCGCTACAAGGTTTTGGGTGACGGTATTCCCGAGGAATATTACAAAAACTCTATTGATGCACGCTCAAAGAGAGAAACCTTTATCAGGATTTGCAAAACTGCAATTCCTACTGCTTTAGGTGCTCTTGTAATGAGCTTAGGCTCACTGATTGACCAGATTATTATCCAGCGAGTACTCCTCAATATGATAGAAACTAATCCCGAGGCATTACAGGCGCAGTATTCTTGGTATTTTCCGCCCGAAATGTTCAAAGGACACGCTACTACAATCCACACCAATCTGTGGGGATGTTACTCTGCTGCACTGACTTTTATGCAGCTTGTAACTGCTGTTACTCAGGTGTTTGGTTCAAGTGCAATGCCCAATGTTACAAGTGCGTGGACAAAGGGCAATAAAGATGAATTAAAAAGGTCAATAGAAACAGTTATTCGTATGACAATGCTGTTTACACTGCCAATGTCGCTTGGACTTACTGCTCTTGCTTCTCCGGTAATGGAAATGGTGTTCTTTGATGATCTCATTACAAGAACAGGCGGTAATATCCTTATGCTTATGGGCATCACAACAATATTTACTGCGGCGTCAACCCCTGTGTGCAGTATGTTACAAGGTATAGGCAGAGTGGATTTGCCTATGAAGCTGTACACTATTTGTATGCTCATCAAAATCGGCGTCACTTGGATGTTTGTCAGCATTCCGTCAGTCAACATTCAGGGTGCAACAGCCGGCTCGCTGATAGCTTATGCGGTAATTCTTGTCGTTGGTATGTATTTGCTTATCAAGCATTCAAAGGTTATGCCTAATTTGTTTGCTACCGTTGTAAAACCGCTTATCGGTGCCATTGCAAGTGCAGCAACAGCATGGGGCGTATACCGCCTTATGGATAACGTAATAAGCTTTGGAGATTTCGGCAGAAGATATGAGGTAATCTGTTCTGTGGCAGTCGCAGTCGCAGCAGCAGTAGTGGTTTATGTTATTATATTGTTAATATTGCGTGCTTTTACAGCTACTGAACTTAAATTTTTGCCAAAAGGTGAGAAAATCGCAAAAGTACTTGAAAAATTTGGATTAATTGAGTAAAATATATTATTAGTAACTTTAATGCAGTAAATATTCTGAATTATGCGGAGATAATCGAATGGATTTTAAGGAAAAAGAAAGTTACAATTTTGATGATTTAGTTGAAATTGTTAAGATTCTTCGTTCCCCGGGCGGATGCCCTTGGGACAGAGAACAAACCCACAAATCAATTCGCTCAAACTTTATTGAGGAAACTTATGAGGCTATTGAGGCGATTGATACGGATGATCTCAATTTACTTAAGGAAGAACTCGGTGATGTGTTGCTTCAGGTGGCGCTTCATTCTGAGATGGAAAGTGAAAAGGGAACATTCAATATAAATGATGTTTGTGACGGTATCTGCAAAAAGTTGATTATTCGTCATCCTCATGTTTTCGGTAATGTTGAGGCAGATAACACCGAAACTGTTCTTAAAAACTGGGATGCAATCAAAATGCAGACAAAGTCACAAAAGACTCAGACACAGGCAATTTTAAGTGTGTCAAGAGCATTGCCTTCGTTGATGCGCAGTGCAAAAATTCAGCAAAAAGCAGCAAAGGTTGGCTTTGACTGGGAAAATGTTGATGGTGCGCTTGATAAACTTTTTGAAGAATGTAATGAGCTTAGAAATGCAATTAAAAATAACGATGCAGATAATCAGCGAGAAGAGCTTGGAGATGTATTGTTTTCTGTTGTAAATGTCTCACGATTTCTCAAAATTGACAGCGAGCATGCACTTTATGATGCCTGTGACAAATTTACAGACCGTTTTTCATCTGTCGAAAAACTTGCGAATGAGCGCGGAATAGATATGAAAACGGCACCATTATCGTTGCTTGATTCCCTTTGGGATGAAGTTAAAAACAAACAAAATTAAATGGAGGTTTATTACAATGAACAAAACTGAACTCGTAGCTGCTGTTGCAGAAAAGAGCGGACTTTCAAAGAAGGATGCAGAAAAGGCTGTTTCAGCTACAATTGACACAATTATTGACACAGTAGCTGCCGGTGAGAAGCTTCAGGTTGCAGGCTTCGGTACTTTTGAACAGCGCCAGAGAAATGCAAGAACAGGTTGTGACCCAAGAACAGGTAAATCAATCGAGATTCCTGCTTCAAAGGTTCCTGCATTCAAGGCAGGTAAGGGCTTTAAGGATGTTGTAAACAAGTAATTATACTTTGTAAACATTGGGTAATGATACATCCGTATCATTACCCCTTCTTTTTGGAGGTAATATGCGACTGGATAAATATCTAAAGGTATCTCGTTTAATAAAGCGAAGAACTGTTGCAAATGAGGCTTGTGACGCCGGTAAAATTTCCGTAAACGACAAAATTGCACGTGCATCTTACGATGTAAAGGTCGGCGATGTGATTGAAATAACCCTTGGTGCGCGATCGGTAAAGGTTAGAGTAACAGAGGTTAAAGAAGTTGTTCGCAAGGAAGATGCCTCTGCTATGTACGAACCTGTATAAATGTTAATATACCGATTCATTTTATGTGTATGCTCTTCAAATTTTCAAATCAGTATATTGATAATAAAAAAGAATATATTTACGGTTGCCTTCGTATAAATTATAATGATAAATTTATACGGAGGACTTTTTTATGAGCGAACAGCCAAAGGGAAAAAATCACACGTTGATGCTTGATAACAGAGCAAAATTAATACTGACAGGTGCTGAGGATGTCAGCGGTTTTAATGAAGAAACAGTGAATGTAAAAACCTCAGGAGGTTTTCTTATAATCAAAGGAGAACGTCTGCACATAGACAAATTGAATCTTGAAACAGGCGATGTGTCTATCGACGGCAAAATCAATGCGTTGCAGTATATTGGCAGTGATGCTTCACGTTCACGTTTGTCAAAACTGTTCAAATAAGGTGACTGTATGGAACTAACTTTTTTGCAGCAGTCCATTGCCTTTTTATACTCATTAATACTTGGTGTTGGGGCGGGAGTATTCTACGGAGTGATTAAGATAATCAGAATATCACTTTGCCCCGACAAGGTGATGTTGTTTGTTCTTGACTTTGTATTTACATTTTCACTCTCACTTGCACTGTATATTTTTTCAATAGCGTACCTTATTGGATTCGTAAGAGTTTATGCGATAATCGGAATAGTTTTGGGTTTTGCGGTTTACAGACTGACTGTGGGACGAATTTTGGAAAAAATATATTGCCCTGTCATTAATTTTATACATACGCTTGTATTCAAAATTTTAACTAAAATTAAAAAAATTACGAAAAAGCTATTGAAAATTGCGTACAAGATATTGTATAATGTTAGTAATATTAGAAGTATATTTAGATGTAAGAGAGAATCAGCAAAAAAAATAAAGGATAATATAGATGATGAAAAAAGCAAAGGACAACACTAAATCAAAAAGTGTTCAGAGTGAGAATACGTCTAAGATAAAAGAAATCACCCCAAAGCGTTCAAAACGGGGAAGACATATTCTGCTTTATCTTGCAATCATTGGTTTTACTTTTTATGCGGTTATCACTATTATAAATCAAAGCGTTCAGATTGCGGACAAAAGAGCAAAACTAAACGATTTAAAGCAACAGATTAATGTTGTTGAAATTCAAACAGGTTATTTGCAAAAGATTCAGGGCTACAAGGGTGATGACCTTAAGGCATATATGGAAAAAATAGCCAAGGAGGAACTTGGTTATATCAGCGAAGGTGAAAGAATTTTCATCAACGTTGCAGGTGAGTAATTAGGTAACTTGGTTTACTTAAGGATAAATTTTTAAGGGGTAATATATTTTTATGGCTATTGAAGTCGGAATGATTCTGGAAGGCAAAGTATCCGGTATTACAAAATTCGGGGCATTTGTTGATTTGCCTGACTCAAAAACAGGAATGGTACATATTTCTGAGGTAGCAACTACCTTTATCAATGAGATAGGGGATTATGTTAAACTCGGACAAGTGGTCAAGGTCAAGGTTCTTGCTCTTAATGACGGCAAGATTAGTTTGTCAATGAAACAGGCATTACCTAAGGATCAACAAAAACGCGGAGATAAGCCGCAAAAACAGAATTTCCGTAAGCAGCATCAGCCATACAAGCCTGCTCCGCCGGTGACTTCTCCCGGCGATTACGAGTGGCAGAATTCACGCAAAAATGCTCCTTCGTCATTTGAAGATATGATGTCAAAATTTAAGCAGACGAGCGAAGATAAGATGTCTGATCTCAAACGAGGAGGAGAGAGCCGCGGCTATAGCCGAAGAGGTAACGGTAACGGCAGAAAATAAAATTTAATACACAGGGAGGCAAATTTTATGAAAATCACTTATACAGCCAGAAAAGTTAATCTCAGAGATAACTTTAAGGAACGCACAGAAAAAAAGCTTTCGAAGTTTGATAGAATTTTTTCAGATGATGCTGTTGTTAATGTAGTTGTCACCCTCGAGAAAAATCGTCAGACTGTTGAAATCACAATTCGTGATAACAGTATGGTTTATCGTGCAGAAAGCACAATGACAGAGATGAATGATGCTCTCGATAAGGTTTGCGACATTCTTATGCGACAAATCCGCAGAAATAAAACAAAGCTTGAAAAGAGAATTAAATCAGGCAGCATTGATGATTTTGTAATACAGACTCCTGATGATGACATTGTGGACGAGGAATATCAGCTTGTTCGCAAAAAGCAAGTTATGATGAAGCCGATTACAGTTGATGAGGCTATTCTCGAAATGAATATGGTTAATCACAGTTTCTTTATGTTTATCAACGCTGAAACTGATGAGGTAAGTGTCGTATACAAGCGTGCAGACGGGAACTACGGCTTGCTTGAGCCTGCGGCAGATTAATAAAATTGCACTATTTAAGGGTATCGGTTATTCCGATACCCTTTTTCTGTAGAGTTTATTTTTTCTTCCTGCGTTTGTTAAATTGTTTTACCTTTTCTGATAACTGTTCAAGCTCTTCTTTTGATAATTCGGGAAGATGTTCAAGGTCATACAAAAACTTTTCTGAGCTTTCATTTTCTCTCAGCTTAATACTTTCAATATAATAGCTTGTAAGAATACCCGGAATCAGAGCAATAATAAGTATTGAATAAACCGACAGAATAATTGTAAGTACCTTGCCCAAAACAGTCACAACAACAATATCACCAAACCCTATTGTTGTTATAACACTGAAGCAGTACCATATGCTGTCCATGAACGTGTTGATTTTGGGTTCTACGAGCATAATTGAAAATGCGATTATTAAAAAAAGTATGATATATCCATACAGTAACTTTAGCGCTTTTGTTCTTTTTAAAATATTTAAGATAATTCTGTTTTTACGCAATTCCATCCCTCCAAACCTTTCGTTAAGTTGATTATATCAAACAGAAATAGAAATATCAAGTTAATTAGTTATACTAATTATTGTGAATTTCAGTATTATTTCATACTCATTTCATACAATTTTCACTTTGGCGGTATATTATAATGTCAACATAAGGAAAAACAAACTATTTCGCCTTATGCTTAACTTATAATATAATTATAGGAGGCATTAATATGTCAGATAATTTTAATAATAACAACTACGATTTTGAAAACAGCTTTTCATCAGAAAATTCTCATAACTCAGATGAGTCGATGAATGCAGAGCAAAATGAAAGTTCATATGAATGGAACTCAGATTCTGCACACAAAAATAATCCTACTAATGAATATCATTATTCATATGTTAACGGCAATAACTCAAATGCCGACCACAATCCAAACAACTATGAAAATGTTTATTCAAACTATTCTTCGCAAAATTCCGATTCAGCTAAATCTGTGAATGATAATTCAAAAGCTTACGCAGATAACCGTGCAAATACATCACACAGCGACAGTGACTATTCAAATTGTTCATATTCTAACGCAACTTCACAAAATCAATATACAGGCGGGTATGCTAACTCAAATCCGTATTATGGTTATAATTCTCATAATTCTGGCGCCAATGCATATTCAACAACTCCAAATAGGAAGGCAAAAAAGGCTAAGATTAAAAAAGAGAAAAAGCCTGCTTCAAAGGGATTTGTTGCTGCAATGCTCATAATTGGTATTTTAGCATCGTCAGCAGTCGGCTTTGGCGGAGGATATTTTGTAAGCCAAATCGGTACGTCGTCAGGCGGCAAAGGCGGAATAAATATCAATCAGGTTACTTCTTCAGATAATACATCAGTTGCCAACACCTCAACTAAAGGTAATACTACCGAAATTGTCAAAAAAACCGCTGACAGCGTAGTTGAGATTGCAACAGAAAGTGTAGTCACAGGCGGATTTGCACAGCAGTATGTTCAGCAGGGAGCAGGCTCGGGTGTAATAATTTCCGAGGACGGTTATATCATTACTAATCAGCATGTTATTGATGGTGCCGAAAATATTCAGGTCACCTTGCGTGACGGAACCAAGAGCTATACTGCCGCCCTTATAGGCAGTGATGAAGAAAACGATATTGCTCTCCTTAAGGTTGATGCAAAGGGGCTTTCTCCTGCAACATTTGGTAACAGCAGTGAAATTGCAGTAGGTGACTATGTTGTTGCAATCGGTAATCCTTTAGGCGAGCTTGGCGGCACTGTAACCGACGGTATTGTCAGCGCACTTGCACGTGAAGTAACAATAGAAGGCAATAATATGACTTTGCTTCAGCATAATGCGCAGATAAGCCCGGGCAATTCAGGCGGTGGTTTGTTTAACGCAAACGGTGAGCTTATTGGTATTGTAAACGCTAAGGACAGCGCAACCGAGGTAGAGGGTATCGCTTTTGCAATTCCAATTAATAATGTCCTTGATATTATTGAAGATCTCCAGAACTACGGTTATGTAACGGGTAAGGTTGACTTGGGAATGCAGTTTACCGACATTACTTCTCGTGATACGGCATTCTTCTACGGCGTAAATAAAACAGGATGTTATGTGGTCTCTGTTACAAAGGATTCGAATGCTGATGAAGCAGGTTTTCGTGCAGGAGATTTGATAACAAAAGTGAATGGTACTGATGTGTCTACAAGTGCAGATATCGAGACAGCGTTAAAAGATGCAAAGGTAGGCGATAAGGTGGACTTTACTGTGTATCGCAGCGGTAGAACAGCCAATATTGAACTTACGCTTGATGAATACACACCAACAGGTAATGCAAGTCCCAAAAGCGGCGGACAGCAGGAATATCGTGATGAAGATATTTGGAGCGATATGTTCGGCTGATAAGCGTTTTTGTTAATTAAAAAGATCATTATTATAAAATAACACTAATTAAATAACCTCTCCTTAACAAAATAACTCCGACATTATGTCGGAGTTATTTTGCGTTTATCTATAACATTATTTTTATAATAAATAGCTAAAAAACAGTTGAAATCTATTACTTATTTTCCTCCATATATTTTAACTGCTTATAAATCATATTGGCACACATATACACATTGCCGCCGCCCATAGTAAGGATAAGATCTCCCTCCTTAGCATTTTGGCATACATAATCTGTGATTTCTTCAAACGTATCAAGACAGACAGAGCCGGGAACCTTTGCACCGAGGTCAGTTGAATAAATATTGTAGGTGTTGGTTTCTCTGACGGGTAAAATCTCAGAAATAATAGCTTTGTCAGGAATTTTAAGTGCCTCTGCAAAGTCATCAAGCAAAGTAGCAGTTCTTGAGAAGGTGTGAGGCTGGAACACTGCCCATACCTTATTAAAACCCATATTCATTGCAGCATTCAGAGTTGCAGTAAGCTCTGTTGGATGATGAGCAAAATCATCTGCAACTGTAATTCCGTCAGGAGTGCCCAAAATCTCAAATCTTCTGTGTACTCCTCCGAATTTATGCAGATTTTCAGAAATTTCATTTGCCGTAGCGCCCAGGTAATGTGCAGTTGCAGCAGCGGCAAGAGCATTGTATACATTGTGCTTGCCGGGTACTATCAGCTTGATTGTAGTAAGCTTATCTCCTTTATAATAAAGGTCAAACTGCTCGTGAATACCTTTGTCACTGCTTTCATTCACTGCTCTGTAAACACAGCTTTCTCCAAAACCAAATGTGATTTTAGGTATTTCAATATTTTTAACAGCGTCCAATGTGTTTTGATCGTCGCCGTTAATAACGAGCGCACCTGTTGTCTGTTTGGAAAATTGGTTAAATGATTTTTTAATATTGCCGAGATTTTTAAAGTAATCAAGATGGTCAGCGTCAATATTTAAAATAATTGAGATATACGGATTAAGCTGCAAAAATGTGTCAACATATTCACACGCCTCACAAACAATGATGTCGCTGGTGCCTACATAGCTGTTACCGCCGATAAAAGGCAGCTTGCCGCCGATTATAGCTGACGGTTCAAATCCGCTTCCGATTAAAATTTGCGATAGCATTGCAGTTGTGGTAGTTTTGCCGTGAGTGCCCGAAACAGCTATGCTTCTTTTGTATCTTCTTGTAACAACACCGAGCATAACGCTTCTTTCAATGCAGGGGATTCCAAGCCTTTCCGCTTCCATTCTCTCGGGGTTAGTTTCCTTAATTGCTGCAGAATACACAACAAGCTCTGCATCCTTAACATTTTCGGCACTGTGATTCATATAAACAGGAATACCGTAGCCCTTGATGCGGTCAAGTGTTTCTCCTTCATTCATATCCGAGCCTGACAGCTCATATCCTTCAGCACGCAAAATTTCAGCCAGAGGGCACATACCGCTGCCGCCAATGCCGATAAAATGAATTCTCTTAATATTATCCATAAGACTGTCGTAATTCACAATAGTCCACTCCATTCCTAATATGTATATTAAAAAAATAAAAAAACAGTACTCTATTATTATAAGGCTTTAGTGTTAAAAAATAAATACCTAAATTAATATTTTGTCAATATTTTTTTCTGTTGCCAAATAAAGCTGATGATGGTAAAATATTATTATGAATATCGTATGTATATAGGCGCTTTGGCGTTAAAAATTATACGACTTTAAATTTTTAAAAAATATCTAATCATCGGTGATATTATGACTCTTAAAAAGAATGATGTTATAAATTTAAAAATAACATCAGCAACCGCCGAGGGCAGCGGTGTAGGCAAAACCGCAGACGGAATGGCTGTGTTTGTGCCGCTATCCGCAATTGGTGACGAGCTTTTGGTGCGAATACTAAAGGTAAAAAAGACATATGCTTTTGGCAAAATTGAAAAAATTATAACACCCTCACCGTCACGTATTGAGCCTGACTGCTCAATCTTTTCACAATGCGGCGGATGCGTTTGGCGTCATATAAGTTATGAAGAAGAATGTAAAATTAAGCAGCAGAGAGTAGTGGATGCTGTGCAGCGAATCAGCGGTATAGAAAATGTATGCTATAAGCCAATTATCACCTCGGATTCTATTATGCGATACCGCAACAAGGCTCAGTTTCCCATAGGTGTTGACAGAGATGGAAATATTCTGATTGGCTTTTACTCATTTCACAGTCATCGTATAGTTGACTGTGCCGATTGTGCGCTTCAGCCTGAAATCTTCACAAAAGTGGTTAATATAACAAGAACTTTTGTTCAGCGCACCGACAATGATATTTACAATGAGCAGACGGGCAAGGGCAGATTGCGCCATATTTATATCAGAATGGGCGAGGTAACCGGAGAGCTTATGGTCTGTTATGTTGTCAACGGCAACGGACTCAAACAGGAAGATTTGCTTATAAAAATGCTCAGGTCTGAATTCACTAACTTAAAAAGTGTGGTTATTAATTCTAACAGAGAAAAAACAAACGTAATTTTAGGAGCAAAAAATCGCACTGTATACGGCAGTGATTATATTACAGATGAGTTGTGTTCATTAAAATTTAAAATCTCTCCGTTTTCGTTCTGGCAGGTCAACCGCCGACAGGCAGAAAAACTTTATAACAAGGCAAAAGAGTATGCAAATCTCAAATCCGACGAAATTCTCCTTGATTTATATTGCGGAACAGGTACAATAGGGTTGACAATGGCAAAAGAATGTAAAATGCTTGTGGGAGTAGAAATTGTTGATCAGGCAATAGAGGATGCAAAACAAAATGCAGCCGTAAACGGCATTACAAATGCAAGGTTTATCTGCGGTGACGCATCATCTGCCGCAAAGCAGCTTAAGAATGAGGGATTAAAGCCTGATGTCGTAATTCTTGACCCGCCCCGCAAAGGATGTGGGGCGGACCTTGTTAAAACAGTTTCACAGATGTCACCAAGTCGGGTGGTCTATGTATCGTGTGATCCTGCAACCTTGGCGCGAGATTTAAAATTTTTTACTCAGCAGGGGTACGAGCCAAAGGAGATTACCCCATGCGATATGTTCAGCCGCACAGCCCATGTTGAGAGTGTTGTGTTGATAACAAAGAGTGAACATAATAACAATAATGTAATAGGATAGGGGATGTTAAGATTATGGAAAGAGAACGACTCGGCAGCAGATTAGGATTTATTCTGCTGAGTGCAGGATGCGCCATAGGTATAGGCAATGTGTGGAAGTTCCCGTATATTGTCGGTCAATACGGCGGCGGAATATTTGTATTAATTTATCTGTTTTTTCTGCTTATTTTGGGAATTCCTGTAATGACAATGGAGTTTTCGCTCGGACGTGCAAGCCAAAAAAGTCCTGCAAGACTTTATCAACAGCTTGAACCAAAAGGCTCAAAGTGGCATCTTCACGGATATTTATCTGTTATAGGTATGTATCTTTTGATGATGTTTTATACAACCGTAACAGGCTGGATGCTCCGATATTTTGTGTCTACGGCAAAGGGTGACTTTGAAGAACTTGACACCAATGGAGTCGGCGAATATTTTAACAATATGCTGCTTGACGGCAATTCATTGGTCTTTTATATGCTGATTGTTGTTGTTATCGGTTTCCTTGTCTGTTCTTTTGGGTTAAAGAACGGACTTGAACGCATAACAAAGTTTATGATGATTGCGTTGCTTATCATTATGCTGGTTCTTGCTGTAAACAGCATATTTATGAGCGGCGGAGAAAAGGGTTTGGCATTCTATCTTGTGCCTGATTTTCAAAGAATGACTGATGCCGGTATCGGCAATGTAATAGTTGCCGCAATGAACCAAGCGTTCTTTACGCTTAGCCTGGGTATCGGTGCAATGGCTATATTCGGAAGCTATATAGGCAAAGACAGAGCGCTTATGGGAGAGGCAGTCAATGTTGCATTGCTTGATACATTTGTTGCCTTTGTTGCAGGTTTGATTATTTTCCCTGCCTGCTTTGCAAACGGTGTTCAGCCTGACAGCGGCCCCGGATTGATTTTCATTACATTACCCAATATTTTTAACAATATTCCTATGGGTCGTTTGTGGGGCAGTCTGTTCTTCATATTTATGTCGTTTGCGTCGCTTTCTACAATTTTTGCTGTATTCGAGGGCATAATAGCTTCTACAATGGATATCACAGGATGGAGCAGAAAGAAAACCTGCTTGATTAATGGTGTTATGATGTTTGTACTGTCACTGCCGTGCGCATTAGGCTTTAACCTTTTAAACGGTTTTCAGCCGCTTGGAGAAGGCACAAGCGTTATGGATCTTGAAGACTTTTTGGTAAGCAATATAATTTTACCGTTGGGCACATTAATCTATATTTTCTTCTGCGTAAGCAAAAAAGGCTGGGGCTGGGATAAATTTGTCAACGAGGCAAATACAGGCAAGGGCTTAAAAATTAAAAAGTTTATGCGCCCTTATATGACATATATCTTGCCTGTAATAGTTTTGATAGTTTTTGTTATGGGGCTTTATAATTTCTTTAATAAATAGTTTTGTCCGTTGAACAGATAATTTCGTACTTTACATAATAACAGAGCAAAAAATTCCGATTACAAGGAGAGAAACAGATTGAAATATCACAAGTTAGTTGAAAATGCCGCCAAGCCCAATGGCTTTTGGGGCAAGATGATGATAAAATCAATGAACAAGAATCATTCCTCGCTGACTGATTGGGGACTTGAGCATATCCAAATTGAACTTGGAAGTAAGGTTCTCGATATTGGTTGCGGCGGCGGACAAACAGTGTCAAAACTGTGTAATATGGTTGGAAACGGCAAGGTTTGCGGAATCGATTATTCTGAGCTGTGTGTAAAAAAATCCCAAAAACTCAATTCAAAGAGTATTCTTTGCGGAAAAGCCAACATAAAGCAAGCCTCTGTTTCATCACTTCCTTTTGACGATAATTGCTTTGATATCGTTACTGCGGTCGAAACTTTTTACTTTTGGCCTGATAAACCCAATGACCTCAAAGAAATTATGCGTGTGCTGAAAAGCGGCGGTAAATTGCTTATGATTTTTGAGATGCTTAGAAGTGATGACGACCCCTTTAAATGGGAGAGAGTAGAAAAAATGCTCGGAATCAAAGCTGTTGATGAAAACGAGATAGCACAATTACTTGAAGATTGCGGATATGTAAATGTTAAAACATATACACAAAGCGGCACAAGCTGGCTTTGTGCAATAGCAGAAAAACCTAAGGAGCAAATCTGATGAAAGCATTAATTACAGGCGCAAGCTCAGGTATCGGCAAGGAAATTGCACGATATCTCGCTTCTATCGGCTATGACTTAATTTTAGTTGCACGCAGTACAGACAAGCTTTACAAACTTCGTGATGAGCTTACAAATGTAAATGTTCGTGTAATTACGCTTGATTTATCAAGGGAAGAGGATTGCTTTGATTTGTATAAGCACACAAAGAACGAGAATATCGATTTTCTTGTTAACAACGCAGGCTTTGGCGCTTACGGTAAATTTGTTGATGTTCCTCTTCAGACCGAAATCCAGCTTATTCACACTAACGTGTGCGCGGTTCACATTCTCACAAAGCTATATTTAAAAGATATGGTTCAACGCAACTCAGGTCATATTCTTAATGTGGGTTCAGCGGCAGGCTTCCTTGCAGGGCCAACCTTTTCAAGCTACTATGCCTCCAAAAATTACGTTGTTCGCTTAACACAGGCTGTTCACGAGGAGATGCGCCGTGACAATATAAATGTCGGCGTGTCTGTGCTTTGTCCCGGGCCTGTCCAAACTAATTTTAATGATGTGGCAAATGTAAAATTCTGTATTCGCGGTCTTACACCTCAGTATGTAGCAAAGTATGCTGTCGACAAGACTCTCAAAGGGAAAATGGTTATTACACCGGGTTTTGAGATGAAAGCCACAAAGTTTTTACAGCATTTCGTAAGTGAAAATTTGCTAACCCGTATTTCGTATAATGTTCAGATGAAAAAGAACGGAAAGTAAATCCCTGTAGATTAAGCGCTTGATTGTGTCAGGTGATGATATGAAATTTATTAAAAAAATAATTACTCTATATGAAAAGATAACTTCAAAATATGACCCTATTTTAAGTAAAATCAGCCACGACAATATATTTGCAATAGCAGGTCAATCGGCATTTTTTATTATTTTGTCATCAGTGCCGCTTTCAATGTTTGTAGTATCACTGCTTCAAACCCTTCAAATCCCGATTGACCTTATTGAAACAGCCCTCAAAAGCGTGTTTACATTGCAAATGGTCGATGAAATTACAGATTATCTAAGCAGTGTTTATGACAGTGCGGTAGGTATATCTCTCATATCGCTGGTTATCACATTATGGTCGGCGTCGCAAGGTATAAATGCTATTACTAATGGTATCAACCGAGTGTATGATGCTTACGAAAACCGAAACTGGCTGTTCAGACGCATAGCAGCTATGATTTATACATTGGTATTCTTTTTGCTTTTACTTGTATCTTTGTTTATAATTGTACTCGGCTCATCACTCAATGACTTGCTCAGCCCGTTTCTTGTTTTGTTGCCTGACTTTGTTGGGATAATTTATAATCTCAGATTCATAATATTTTTTATAATATTAATGTTTTTGTTTGCCGCCATATATCGTAACTTTCCAAATATTAACAAACATACACGTAAGGAGTACGGAATAAAATATCAGCTTCCGGGAGCATTTTTATGCGCGGCTTCGTGGTTTGTGCTTTCGTTTGGAATTTCAATTTATGTAGATGATTTTAATGGATTTTCAATCTACGGCGGACTCACACGTTTGGCTGTAATTATGATTTGGATATATTTTTGTATGGTTTGCCTTATGATATGTGCAGAAATTAATTATGTATACCATGCGCAAATCAAGGCTTTCAGCCTCAAAAAACTCTTTAGAAAAATAAATCGAAAAAGAAAGTGATTTATTCTCCTATAATTTGACAAGTGCCGTTTTTTGTAATACAATATACTAAGTATAAACCTTGATAAATATTAATTTGTCAAGGTTTTCTTTTACTGTACAGGACACTGCCTTAGGAGAGTATATGAAAACTTTAAATATTAAAAACGAAAACAAAAAAGCCTTTTCAGAAGGTTTGCGAAATGGCATACCGATTGGACTTGGCTATCTTGCAGTATCATTTTCTTTAGGAATAGCGGCTAAAAACGCAGGGCTTTCTGCATTTCAGGGATTGATTGCAAGCTTTTTGTGCAGTGCGTCAGCAGGCGAATATGCCGCATTTACACTGATTGCCGATAATGCTCCTTATATTGAAATGGCTTTAATCACCTTGATAGTTAATGCCAGATATATGCTTATGAGCTGTGCTATGAGCCAGCGGATAAATCCGCAAATGAAGCTAAGGCATCGTCTTGCGATGAGCTTTGGAATAACAGACGAGATTTTTGCTGTTTCAATCGCTCGTCCGGGATATCTTAATCCGTATTATAATTATGGTGCAATGCTTATGTCTATACCGTTATGGGCAATAGGTACTGCTTTAGGTACTGTTGCAGGCAATCTTTTACCGCTCAGACTCGTCAGTGCATTCAGTGTGGCTTTATATGGAATGTTTTTAGCTGTAATAATACCGCCTGCACGCAAGGATAAAATAATAGCGGGGATAATCATATTTTGCTTTGCGGCAAGTTTTGCATCAACCTATTTGCCGTTAGTTTCAGAGCTTTCAGCCGGTATGCGCACAATAATTCTTACTGTAGTTATTTCCGCCGGTGCGGCAATTATCTTTCCCAAAAAGCCGTCAGGGGAGGGTGAATGATGACACACAACCCCTATATCTACATATTAATTATGTTTGGTGTGACGTATGCAATTCGTGTGTTACCGCTCACACTTATCAAAAAGCAAATCAAAAGTCAATTTTTACAATCGTTCTTGTATTATGTGCCTTATGTTACACTTGCTGTAATGACATTCCCGGCTATTATTAATGCAACGCAAAGTCCGATTTCAGGTGTTTGTGCATTGTTAGTCGGCATAATCGCCGCATGGTTCGGAGCAAGCTTGTTTAAGGTGGCAATGTTCAGCTGTGCGGTAGTCTTTATCGCAGAGTTGATTATTCCGTTAGTATTATAAAAGAGGTGTATAAAATGTCAGATGCAAAAGAACTTGCAAATTACATAATGGGTCAGTTGGACGGACTTGATGAAGTTCGCAATATACCAATGATGGGCGGATATGTTTTCTATTACAAAGAGAGAATTTTCGGTGGTATTTACGGCAGCGGATTTATGGTAAAAATCACTGAGGCGAGCCGTAAATATATGCCCGACAGTGTGGAGGAACCACCATACAAGGGGGCAAAGCCTATGCTGCCCGTTACAATTATTGATGATGCAGAGCTGCTTAAAAAAATGGTAGAGGAAATGTTTGACGAGCTTCCTCAGCGCAAGAAGAAAAAGTAATACTAATTCCATATATAATAACAAAACTCCTTCCAAAATACGGAAGGAGTTTTCTGCTCAACATTTTAATTATACCATATTTAATTTAATACATCAATAGGTTTTTAAAAAATAAAAATTTAAATAATTTTAATAAAAGTGTTGACAATGTTAAAAACATACTGTATAATATAGACAAAGAAAAGAACTTAAGAGTTTAACAAGTTCTTAATAAGCAAGGAGGTTTTAATATGACAAGAAAACCTTATATCAAACAAATTAAAGATTATATGCGGAGCTTACCCCCAAATTCATCTGTCCGTATATTCTAAGCATTAGTTAATTAATTCCTTAATTGTTTTGTCGAAACAGCTGATTATTTTGATGTTATAAAACATATTTTAATTTTTTAATCATAAGTAGTGTTTCGAATTCGTGTTAAAGCAGTCAAAATCCAAATATTATAAATTGATTGTATTCGTCCAATTTTGTAATTGTTAACCAATAGCTTTTAATATTACGGAAGAACGGATGCTTAATAAAATTTAATATAGATGTAGGTAATGAAATACATAAAAATTTAACTTTATGGTGGTTAGTCCAATGAGATAACAACAATTTTTTGAATCTATCTTATG
Source organism: Ruminococcaceae bacterium UBA7127 (assembly GCA_002493005.1). Lineage (GTDB taxonomy): Bacteria > Bacillota > Clostridia > Oscillospirales > Acutalibacteraceae > Ruminococcoides. Next base: position 18,029 of record DKXL01000003.1, on the reverse strand, counting down.
AACGGAGATTAAACCAATGTACATTTAATTTTTTCGTAAAATAATGTAAAGGAATGAGTCCAAAGATTTAGTTAGATTTAACGTAAATTATTATTTATAAAATTTATGAGGTGATTGCAATCGCAGTCACCTCTGTTTTGTTGTCGATTTATTCTCACCTTAAGCTGATTACAAAAGGGCTTTGCAAAGAAAAGGGAAGACCGCTTATCTATAAAGTGTCTTCCCTAAAACATTTTATTAAGTTAAACTATTAGTTAATTCCAAGAATTTTCTTTGCATCAGCTACAAGTTTATCACAAATCTGCTGAGCATTGGCTTTATCTTTGCCAACGGCTGTAACATAAAGCTTAATCTTTGGCTCTGTGCCGCTTGGACGAATAATAACTGCATTATCTCCTTTTAGATTAAGAGAAATTACATTTGACTTAGGAAGATCGATTACCGCTTCGGTTCCTGTGGTAATGTCTTGGTCAACACTCAACTGATAGTCGCAAACCCTTACAACATCGTAGCCTGCAACCGATTTTGGTCTGTTCTCACGAACTCCTGCCATAATATCAGCCATCTTTTGCATACCTGCTGCACCGCTAAATTCAAAAGAATAGGTGTTGTTAAGATAATATCCGAATTCTTCATAAAGACCGTCAATTACCTGAGCAAGTGACTTGCCCTGCTTTTTGTAAAATGCTGCCATCTCACATACAAGCATAGAAGCAACAACAGCGTCCTTATCTCTTACATATGTGCCTGACAGGTAACCATAGCTTTCTTCAAAACCGAACAAATAACGGTCTTCCTCGTGATTCTTTTCAAGATTGAGGATAATCTCACCGATGTACTTAAATCCTGTCAAAACGTTTTTGAGTTCACAGCCATATTTTTCACAGAGCTTGTTAATAAGTTTTGTAGTTACGATAGTTTTAACTACAACAGGCTTTTGCGGAAGTTTACCGCTTGCTTTCTTGCAGGAAAGAATATAGTTGGTGAGCATAACACCGTTTTCGTTTCCCGAGATAAGCCTGTAACTACCGTCATAGTCCTTAACAGCAATGCCTACGCGATCGGCATCAGGATCGGTTGCAAGAAGCAAATCTGGCTGTTCCTTTTCGCAAAGCTCAAGTCCTTTTGCCAAAGCTTCAACAATCTCAGGGTTAGGGTAGGGACAGGTAGTAAAGTTTCCGTCAGGCATTTCCTGCTCGGGAACAATAACAACATCATTTACACCAATCTTAGACAGAACTTTTCTTACAAGCTTGTTGCCTGTGCCGTTAAGAGGAGTGTATACAACCTTAAGATTAGCATCTTTACAGATTCCCGGATTAACCTGCTGTTCTAAAACCTTTTCAAGATACTCATCATACACGCTCTCGTCTACATATTCAATTAAACCGTCTTTTACGGCTTTGTCAAAGTCAGCAATCTTAACATCACTAAACATATCAAGCTTGCAAATTTCATTATATACTGCGTTTGCCGCAGCGTCGGTCATCTGACATCCGTCTTCTCCGTATGCTTTGTAGCCATTGTATGCAGCAGGATTATGACTTGCTGTTACCATAATTCCTGCCTGACATTTAAAGTGACGAACAAGATAAGAAAGTACGGGAGTCGGCTGAAGCTCAGAGGTGATGTAAACCTTAATGCCGTTAGCCGCTAAAACTCGTGCAGCCTCAATCATAAACAAATCTGCTTTTATTCTGCTGTCGTGAGAGATAGCCACCGAGCCTTTTCCGTATTTTGACAGAACATAGTTTGCAAGTCCCTGAGTTGCCTGTCTGACAACATAAATATTCATTCTGTTTGTGCCGGCACCGATAATACCTCTGAGACCTGCTGTACCAAAACTTAGGGAAGTATAAAAACGATCGTGGATTTCATCTTCATTGCCCTTGATGCTGTTGAGTTCAGCAATAAGGTCATTATCTTCCGTTGCTTTTGACAACCATTCGTTATATGTCTGCATTGTATCCAAAAAAATTACCTCCAGCCGTAATTTTAAATTTACTAAATTCTATTATTTTTGATAAGCGATATTTCGCCTATCCCAATTAATATATCACAAATTGGCTAAAATTACAAGTAAAATATAGCGGTGATAATTCTTAATTTATGTGCAAATAGAATAAAATACTGCATAGCTGCTTGGTCAAATTACCAAATCGCTATGCAGTATTATTGCATAATAAAGCAGTTCTCAACACTCTGTCCGGATTGGACAAAATGTAACGTTACATTTTGTGAGCAAAGTTGTGATGTTTTTATCTCGCTTTATGAAGCTTATAAGACACATTATTTTCATCAATAATATATCCGTAATTTGTTGCGTCCGTATAAATATTTGTAAAATCCCATTGTGAGTTTTTAGGAATATAAATATAGTATGGTTCTTTGTCCGGATTTAACATATAGTAATCATAAAGTCGAGGGATATTTTCAGGTTTTTCACCATTAATCCACGCAGAAAGCGTACCGTAAGGATAATCATTAAGTGCTAAATAAGTCCAGGTTTTAGATGTAAGCGATAAGATATTTGCCCTTTGTTTACCTGAATAATATTTAAGATCATTATAGATTTCACTATATGTTTGGGCGTTATTTGCGGTTGTAATGAGTCCTTTTGCAGGGCCTTCATTAATCTGAGTTGTGAGTCTTGATGTTTGTTCGTCCCAAAAACAGTGATTTGCTTTTACTGTAATTTGAAAAGCACCCTGCAAAACAATCATAAATGCTACGCAGACAAAGCTTGCATACTTGCAAATCACCCAATAATCAAGATTATCGGCTGTTGTGCGCATTTCCCTAATCAGTACCGACAGGAACACAAAGCTTGCGATATTTGTTGCCGATACCGCCATAGCAGTAACATAAAAATATTGATTTGACGAGAAACAAAGTGATATTGAATACAAAATACCAAGTGCAAACAGACTTGCAAATAATTCTCTTGGCTTATTATCAATCAGAATATACGACGTGATACCCACCATAATCATAGGGAACATAATATGATTGTAGTGCATTGTGGTCATTGTGGGAACGTACATAACAAGGCTTATAATTACAATCGCAGAAGTTATAATAAGATATACCGAACGGTGGCTTTTTCTTTTGTAATCTGCAATCATAACCGCAATCATTGCAAGGTAGCAAATAATTGCATATTTAAAGTGGCTGTGAGCATTCCAAATGGTCGTAAAGTAGAGCTTCATCTTTGCCAAAAAGTCCATCTGCGGATGGTCAGGGTCATTCAAAAGATAGGGAAGTCCGGTAGTAATATCGCTGATATTTGCTCTGGACAGTGCAAAAGCGATGAATATTACAGCAAGTCCTGCAACACCTACTGAAAACCATAAAAATGTTTTCCCTGCAAAAAGCTCAGTCGCAAAAACATTTTTGTTGAATTTAGTCTTTTTAATAAAGCTGTGAGCAATCACACAAACTATATACAAAACATATGCGGCCGCAAGATACGGACAGCAAAGAACTGCGCCGGCAAAGGCAACACCGCTGATGATGAGCGGTGCCTTTTTTGTTTTATACGAGGCGGTGCCCATAAGCACACCTGTCAGCGCAATGAGATCCAATCCCATTGTATTGTAGCTCATTGCCATAATGTTATACGGAGTGAACAAAAAGTACAGTACGCATCCTATAACGGTAATGTAGCCGTATTTTCTCAGCCTTGAATAAATAACACAGGTGATTGCGGCGTGGAATATGATGTACAAAATCCTTGCGGCAAGCATAATGCCTTCTGTCGTTTGCATAATAGTTGTGTAAAGCCATACAAACGGAAGCGTCAAAAACCCCGAAAGTTGAGATAGATGCCACTCATCAACAAGGAACGAATCGCCGAGAGTCAGCCTATGAGGAACGGTTAGATAAAACGCCTCATCATCTCCGCCAAATCCAAACGCACACTTCCAAAACGCAAACAAAATTGCGCCTGCCATCATCAATACAAATGTTATATCACGCCATTTTTCTTTGTCTTCGCTTTCTCTGATTGACTTAATGAAGTCGGCAAACTTCTTGATTGCAATAATCAAATACTTTGCAATAATGTTCATTACGGCAGAAGCAAGTGCAGATAAAACAAACACAAGCGGAACAGTAGCGAAATACCAAATGATTCTGTCGGTCATCACAGGGATTACTTCACAGAGTTGATGATATACAACGCGGTCAAAGATGAATGAAATAAGGTAAATGCCAAGCGCAAGATCGCTGATTTTCCACAACGCAATCTTAGCGCCTGTTGAAAAACTCTCTGTATTAATGCGCTTTAACAGCATAAACAAAAATACAGAAAGAATGTAAGGCTCAAAACCATACCAAAAAATGTAACTGCCCGATTTAAATGTTGTGCCGTAGCTTCTAAAATAGTTAAAAGTACCGAAAATAATCAGTGAAAATGCAAACAAAGCAAGCAGGGTAGGAGTTTTGATTTTTAGCTTATATTCTCTCAGATAGCAACCTGTAAAGTAATAAGCTACCGGATAAAATCCCGCCCACCAGCTTGGGAACAGCTTTTGAAATGTATCTGAAGCAGTCGGAGAAGTCCACCACTGAGCCGATTCAAAGTTATAAATGTTAAAAAACGACGGCAATATGGTGATGGCAACCATTGTCAGCACCAAAACCTGTTTTTGCCTTTTAGATTTCAGCTTTGAATATGCAAGGTTCAAAAACGGTGCTATTAAAAACAATCCGATGTACATTTCTATGTACCACGAATAGTTTGCTCCCGTAAAGTCAAGCGTGCTAAATAACAGCTCCTTAAATCCAAGCTGTTCACCATCAATGTAATGCTTAAAAATCATACAGGCGATGGTTGCTAACACAAACACCACCAAAGTTTTGATAATTCCGGAGTAATATTTGCGGCTTAATGTTTTTCGACTCATCAGATAACCCGTCAAAATCATAAAAAGTGGAACGCATACGGAGAACAGAGTGCGCATAAGGCACGCAATATACATCGGTATTCCCTCAACAGTCTGACTGTAAAAGCCGTTGTGCAAAAAGAAATGAACCGATAAAACCGTAAATGCAGCAATAATTCTTATGATATCTAACGAGGTGTCCCTGGATTTTAATTTTTCAGTGTCCATAATAAAATCCTTTCCGTTTTATTTGCAATTTACAGGTGCTGATTAGTTAAGTATGTCAAAAAAATTGAAAACAAACTTGACAAAAAGTATTTGTTTATTACACATTGTCAGCATATGATATAAGTTGCAAAATAAATTTTGACTCTACATATAAATATAACATATTTCACGTCTTTTTTCAACTACAACAAAGCAATAAAAAATAAAAGTTCGACAATCTGTAGGTTGTCGAACTTTTAAGATAATATTTGTCAGTTTTATTTGATTTTTGCAACAAATTTACGCTTTGGAATATCTAAATAATCATCACAGAATTAAGAATAGTTGAAATATTTTTGCTTATCAGTCTTCCAAAAATTCCTCAACAATGTATCTCGGTCTGTGTTTTGTTTCAAGATAGATTTTTCCGATATATTCACCGATTATACCTATAGCAAGCAGCTGCAAACCGCCGATTGCCCAAATTGAGCAAAGAGTGCTTGCCCAACCGTCTTTGGCATATCCCAAGAAGAAACTTACAAGAGAATATATAATCATAACAATGCTGATTGCAAAAACAATGGCACCCAGCCATGTAATAAATCTAATCGGTTGAATACTCAGTGAGGTAATTCCCTCCCACGCAAGAGCAAGCATTTTCTTGAGCGGATATTTGCTTTCACCTGCAAGTCTTTCCGAACGCTCATAAGTAACTATGTCGGATTTGTAGCCGACAAGCGGAACCATACCGCGAAGGAAAATGTTAGTTTCCTTGTATTCTGAGAATGCCTCAAGTGCGCGTTTGCTCATAAGTCTGAAGTCAGCGTGATTAAAAATAACCTTAGCGCCCATCTTGTTAAGGATTTTATAAAAAGCCTCAGCAGTAAAGCGCTTAAAGAAGGTGTCGGTTTCACGTTTGGAACGCACACCGTACACAACATCACAGCCCTGCTCGTACTTCTCAACCATTTCATCAAAAGTGTTAATATCGTCTTGCAGGTCGGCATCAATAGAAATAACTGCGTCAGCCTTGTCTTTAAGTGTCATAAGACCACAAAGTAAGGCATTTTGGTGACCTCTGTTACGGCTGAGTTTAATGCCTTGAAACACACTGTTTTCATTATGAAGCTCAGATATAATACTCCATGTTTTGTCTTTTGAGCCGTCGTCAATAAACACGATTTTGCTGTCATAGCTGATTTTGCCCTGAGCCATCATATTGTCATATTTATCAAGCAGCTTCTGCGCTGAATCCCTGAGTACCTCTTCTTCATTATAGCAGGGAATAGCGAGATATAATTTTGTCATATAAACCTCCGTGCTCAACACTATATTAATTGGAATCATTAAAATATAATATTGCTTTATATTGATTAAATATTGAAATTTATAGAATGTCGTCAATCTTTGAATATTGATTATTATTATCTAAAAGTATAATACAATGATACTTTTTTGTCAACTGTCGGCAATAAAGAGCGAACACACGGCAGTAAAGAGCGAACGACAATTTTAATATGTAATTTATTAGAAATAAAAATGATAAAATCACTTGTAATAAAAAGATTATTGTATTATAATGGTAAATAATAATTAAGTAAATGAATAACCCTATGGAGGAATATTTTATGGCACAGAAATCTATTGCAGTATTAACAAGCGGCGGTGACGCACCTGGTATGAACGCGGCTGTAAGAGCTGTTGTTCGTGCAGGCATCAACAAAGGTATGAAGGTTTACGGTGTGTATCGTGGCTACAACGGCTTGTTAAACGGTGACGTTGAAGAACTCAACCTCAGAAGCGTGTCTGACATAATCGGCAACGGCGGCACAAGACTGTATACAGCAAGAAGCGCTGAGTTTGCTACTCCGCAAGGAATCCAAAAGGCTGCTGATTTCTGCCGCAGTATCGGCATCAGCGGTGTAGTAGTAATCGGCGGTGACGGTTCATTCAAGGGTGCTCGTGCACTTACAAATGCCGGCATCAACTGTATAGGTGTTCCCGGCACAATCGATAACGATATTGCTTGCTCTGAATATACAGTAGGTTTTGATACTGCAATGAACACAGCAATTCAAATGGTTGACCGTATTCGTGATACTGCTCAGTCGCACGACCGTTGCTCTATTGTTGAAGTAATGGGCAGACGTTGCGGTGATATAGCTTTGCAGACAGGTATTGCAACCGGTGCAACAGCTATCCTTGTTCCTGAAATTCAATACAATATCGAAAGAGATGTTATTGCAAGAATTGTAAACACACAAAAGACAGGCAAAAAGCATTTTATTATTGTTGTTGCCGAGGGTGTCGGCGGTGTAAACGATCTTGCTAAATATGTTGAGCAGCGTTTGGGCATTGAAACAAGAGCAACTGTACTCGGTCACGTTCAGCGCGGCGGCTCACCGACATTGCGCGACAGAGTTGTTGCAAGTCAGATGGGCTTTAAAGCAGTAGAACTTCTTGAGCAGGATCTCGGAAACAGGGTTGTCGTTATGCAAAACGGTAAAATTATTGACCTTGACATTAACGAAGCGCTTGATATGAAACGTGTTTTTGATGAAGAACTCTACAAGGTTGCAATGTCAATTTCTATTTGATTATATTACGACCAATTTATTAGGGCGGACGTTGTTCGCCCTATTTTTTCCTTATAGAAAATGCTTTGACCGGAAATTTTTTGATTTAATGCGGCGTCATACTGTATGAAAGGAAATTTAGTTATGCTTAAACATTCTCAAAAGTTGTCAGACGGTTTAATCGTCTTCTCAGTTCTGGTATCAGATTTTGAAAAGTTAGACTTTAAAAACGATGCCCTTGCAGGCGTGCGTGCAAACTACTTTAACTCAAAGAATTCAGCACAGCGTGAAAAAACCGAAATCGAAATTGACGGTCGCGTTTACAACTTATCCTATTGTATGCAAAGCGGCAGTCCGCTTTCGTGGAAGATGACAAAGAACAATCTCCCATATCAATCGGTTAAGCGTGCAACAGGCGGCGTGTATTGCGTAATGTTCTATACTGAAAACGGTATAATATATAAACGTCAATATTTTGATTGCAATCATAATTGGTTACGCACGGAATATTATGATAAAGCATTTGCAAACAAGCTCGTTTGCAGAATTTATCCGTCATGGGAACATAAAATTGTTGTGCTTAAGATAGAAAAAACAGCTTATGACGGCACTGTGAGCAAATCATCGCTCTATCCGTCCGAAAAGCAGACAAAAGACAGTCCTGTATTAATTTATACAAATATAGGTATGGTGTGGTACTCGGCTGATTTTAAGCCTGAGGATATTGATTTGACAGATTCTTTTGTTCAATCAGAGGGGGGATTTAATTTTTCTCCTGAGCATTTTGATTCATCTTATGCACCGCAAAATTTGCTTGATCTTAAGTCAGCTGATTATCTTGAGCAAGTTACCGAACAGTCTGATGATGAGCAAATCAAAGAACAACCTGAACCGACATATTCCGCATACGACAAAATCGAGCGTATTTTGACTGAAGCACACAAGACAAACAAAGATATTTTCGGTGAAATTATGCTTCATACATCAGACGATGAAGATACTGAAAGTAATGAAGAAGTTGTATCTGACGAGACAACTGAAAGTAATGAAAAACCTGAAACAGTTAATATGGATTCTTTACAGGAACAGACAGTAAATGATGATTTTACGGCATCAAAGGACATTGAAGCAGAACAAATTGAAAAAACGGCTATGGATTCAGATAATTCAGAAGATGTTTCAAAAGTTGCAGAAGAAAAAATATATGATGAAGAATTACAATTTCATAATGATTCAATAGTTTCAGAGGAAGAGGCTGTAGATAATTTACAGGAATATCCTGCAACGTCATCTGACGGTGAGCCTGAGTATGACGAGCCGGAATATGAAATTGGTGAAGAATCTCATTGTGATGCGGTTATAATTACAAAATCCGGAAGATATACTTATTACGGTGACCTTGACAGCACCAACTGTCGTGTAGGAAGAGGCAGAACAGTAACTCCGGACGGACTTACATCTTATGACGGGGAATATGCCGATGATATGCGCAGCGGCTTTGGTGTTTGTTACTATAAGGACGGAAGTATTAATTATGTGGGTAACTGGGCTCAAAACAGTCGTCACGGCAGCGGCGTAGGTTATCGTCAGAGTGACGGTACAATGCACGCAGGAAAATGGAACAATAACTCTCCTGATGGTTACGGTGCACGCTTTGATCAAAACGGTGAATTTATTGATGTTTCATTGTATTCAAACGGAGTAAAAAACGGCAAAAGTTTATCATTTAACGAGTTTGGTCAGGTTGTAATTGCTGAATATGAAAACGGAAATAAAGTCAGTGAACGCATAATAGACGAGGATTAATGATAATCGTTTTTAAATATTGTCCCCAAATAGCATCAAATGATTCTATAACAGAAAGGCTGTGAAATATAGTATGGAGCAATTTCAAGTTCAGCTTTTTGATTTTTTAACAAAGTCGCTTGTAGTTGTATCAGTTATGGTAATCGGCTACTTAGTTGTCAAAATACTGACAAAGTTTATAAGAAAGTTACTGCTTAAAACCAGACTTGACCAAACCGCCGCGAGTTTTATTGTTTCGGTTACAAAAGTATTGCTGTATTTTATCGTAGCAGTTACGGCTCTCGGCACCATTGGTGTTAATATTGCATCTCTCATAACAGCTCTTGGTGCTGCGGCTTTGACGGCAGGACTTGCTTTGCAGGAATGTTTAAGCAATGTTGTGAGCGGCCTTGTGATTTTAATCAACAAGCCTTTTGTTGCGGGAGATATTCTCGAATTGCAGGGAATTACAGGCAAAGTAGAGTGTATAAAGATTTTTTCTACAACAATCCATACTCTTGACAATAAATTGGTTACAATTCCCAACTCTAATCTCACAAAAAATAACATTGTAAACTGTACAATGGTTGACAAACGCAGAGTTGATTTAAAATACTCTATCAGCTATGATTCTGATATAACAAAGGTTAAGGGCTTGCTTTATTCTCTTATTGCTACTAATAATAAAGTTATGACTGACCCTGAGCCAAAAGTTTATGTGGGGGAACATCTTGACAGCGGTATACAAATTATTGTTATGCTGTGGGTTAATCCTGATGATTATTATGATGTATATTACTTTATGCAAGAAAAAGTTAAACTTATTTTTGATAAAAATAATGTAACAATTCCTTATCCGCACATTGTCGTAAAAAATGATGAATAAATATGAAATAATATAAAACAAACTGCAAATAATAATGGTACTGTTAACAAACAGTACCATTTTGTTTTTTAAAGGAATGATAATTATGAAAAAATTAATCGCATTAATTGCGTCAGCTATGCTGATAATCGCAGTATTTGCCGGTTGCGGAGAGGATAACGCCGGCAGCAATATGGTATCCGATGCAGAACAGGCAGTTACAGACGCAGTCGACGGAGCAGCCGAAGCAGTCACAGATGCAGTCAACGGAGCAGCAAGTGCAGTCACAGATGCAGTTGACGGAGAATCAAATGAAGCTACAGATACCGATGAGTCGCCTGAACAGGATGCTAAAGAAAACGGCCGTATGGCGGGCGGTTTGTCTGAACGCACAGAAAATGATGAAGAAGCCTCAGACGGTTTTGTAACCGACGGCGACGGGATAATCGGAAATGGCGGCAGTGATAATAATGGAAATCCTGTAATTTCAGAATCTGATGGTTCAGATTCTCAGAATAGTTCTTATGATGCCGATAGGCAGTCACCAACTGACAGCTTGATGTAAATATAGCTTTACACAAAAACATGCCTCACCGCATAGGGGAGGCATGTATATCTTTTTAGAGCCATATATGCTTGTAATGATTACATAACACTCAAATCGCTCTTAAGCTGTCTGATAATCTTTTTTTCAAGGCGAGATATATATGATTGTGATATACCCAACTTGTCGGCAACTTGCTTTTGAGTATGTTCCTTTTTACCGTTTAGACCGAATCTGAGTTCCATTATAAGACATTCTCTGTCTTTAAGTTTTGATACAGCTTGTAAAACCAGGCTTTTTTCAAGCTCATTTTCAATATTTCTGTTCACAATATCAGGTTCACTGCCCAAAATATCACACAACAACAGCTCATTCCCGTCCCAATCAGTATTGAGCGGTTCGTCAATAGATACCTCATTTTTCAGTTGAGAAGATTTACGCAAAAACATCAGAATTTCATTTTCAATACATCGTGATGCATAAGTAGCAAGTTTTATGTTTTTTTCAGGGACAAATGTTTTTACAGCCTTAATCAGTCCGATTGTGCCGATTGAAATTAAATCTTCGGAACCGGCGTTAGGTGTTTCAAACTTTTTTGCTATGTAGACAACCAGTCTAAGATTATGTACAATCAGCGGTTCGCGTGCTTTTTCATCTCCGTTAGAAATTCTTTGCATAATTTCAAGTTCCTCATCCTTACTAAGAGGTGGCGGCAATGTTTCACTGCCGTTAATGTAAAATACTTCGTTTTCGGATATAAAAAACAGCTTTAGTTTTTTTATTATACAGGAAAGCTCTCGAAAACGAACGGGTAATAAAGTATTGATACCGCCAAACTGTCTACCCGAAATGTGAGCGGCGTCACGCCGATTATTATCTTTTATGGCAACAGTTAGAAAACGGTCAGGTAATAAAGTATTGATACCGCCAAACTGTCTGCTCGAAATGTGAGCGGCGTCACGCCGATTATTATCTCTAATGGCAACAGTTAGAAAACGGTCGGGCAATAAAGTTTTGATACTGCCAAGCTGTCTGCTCGAAATGTGAGCGGCGTCACGCCGCCTTTTGATAAAAAGCATAATAAAACCTCATTTCTATTTTGCTGTAAGCTCAGCCGGTATTAATGCACCGACTTCGCCTTTTATGACATTTTCACAAATGCCCACGTATACGTTATCAGTATATTTAATTCCGTCAATTTTGATTTCCTTGGGCAAAAAGCCCTCAATAATTCCACTACCGCCCAGACTTGAAAAAGGAATAATCCTTTTTTTGCTGTCACTCGGAGAAAATCCGTCAAGCAATTTTTTTTCAACAACAATAACAAGATTACCTGAAAACGGTTCCCTTAAGTTACATCCGGTGTCAACCTTTGCCGCAAAGCAAATTTTTTTGTCATCAGCCACAATCTCAATATTACGCACATCACCTCCCAAATCAGTACCAGCAAATTTTTTTATCAGTCTGAGAATATAATAGCAAAACAGGGTTAGCATAATTAATACAACAGGCGATATATTAAAGTAAACAACATCGTTAATAATCGCCATTCCTGTTGGTTTAAAGGTAGAACATATAAACATCATTATGCCGCAAAATAAGAATGAAAAAGAAAAATATACGACTACACGTTTAACATACAGCAATCCCGAACATTTGCCAAATGCGGTAAATACAATAATACACGCTCCTGCAATATCAATAATTATGTTAATCGCAAAGAAAAGCTTTGGGACAAGTGCCACAAGACTTAATCCTCCGCCTAAAACGGCACCTAAAATCATTCTTTTGTACGATGCATTTAGATGCAGACTTTTTTTAGTGCACAGAATAAGAAAAAAATCTATGAATACGTTAACCGTTATTAGTACGTCAACATAAACTGCCCTCAAATTCATCACCCACCAATAATTATTACATAAGCTGAAAATAATAAATGTCAAAATATGTACAGGAGGTAATTTAATTGATTTTAGGGTTAATAATCGGTATGTTTATAGGCGGTTTTTTGGGAGTGAGTGTGATGTGTCTTTTATTTTACAGCCGCAGTGAAGATGGTGAATAGACTAAAACTCTAATCAAAACAAATTAGAATTATTCCGAAAAAAGTTTCGGCAGCATTTGGCGGTATCAACTCTTAGTGCTCTATTATATTTGAACAATTTAAGATAAAAAAGCGGCATGACGCCGCCCGCAATTCGAGCAGACAGCTTGATAGTATCAGCACTTCTGTTCCCGATTGTTTTCGAGCAATTTCCTATAAAGTAAAACAAAAGCGCGCATTTCTGCACGCTCTCAATTTGCAAAAACACCGATTATCATTCATCAGATAATCGGTGTTTTTATTAAATATAATTAGGATTTAAGATTTCTTGAGCCAAAGAACAAAATTGCAAGCATACCTGAGCCAACGTGTGCACCGATTACAGGACCTATATCACAAATCTTAACTTCTTTACATTTGCCTTTGAGTTGCTTTTTAAGTTCAAGTGCTCCTTCTTTGTTGTCGGCATGAGCAACAAAAATAATTTGACTTTTTGGATTTTCAACATCTCTCTCAAAGTGCTTTAAAAGTGTAGGAATAACGTTGCTTTTGCCTCTGATTTTGCCAACGTTAATAAGATGACCTCCGTCGTCCACGCTGATAAGAGGCTTGATTTGCAATGCCTTGCCGAATGTTGCGGTAACTGCTGAAATTCGACCGCCTCGCTTTAGCTGATCCAAATCTTCTACAACAAACCAATGAGCAACGCTCAACCTTGTGTCCTCGATAAACTTTGCAAGTTCTTCAATGCTTGCACCTTCCTTGTATTTTTTGCCGGCTGCATATACAAGAAAACCAAGACCGGCAGAGTCACACAGAGAATCAATAGCAATGATTTTTCTGTCGGGATACTTTTCCAGCAAATCTTTAACAGCCATTAAACAGGTGTTATATGTGCCACTCAATCCGGTAGAAATTCCGGTATAGATGATATCTTTGCCTGCTTTCAGGTAGTTTTCAAAATACGTGGTAAAGGTATCGTAGTTAATCTGTGTTGTTTTTACATCAACACCGGTTTTAACTTTGTTATAAAATTCATCAAGACTCATCATTCTGCAATCGGTGTAATGAAGATACGATTTGCCTTCCATATGGAACTCCATAGGAATAACCTCAACCGAGATTTCATTTACAAGTTCTTTGGTAAGATCACACGACGCATCTGTCATAAAAACATAATCCATAATTCTGACTCCCATAAATAAAGTGTAGTATACAAATTAACAAACTAATTTTATCAAATATAAGTCATCTTGTCAATGAATATGATTAGCGTAATCATACATATATATTAAGGAAACAGTCATATCTGAAAGGGCAGAGGTGAGTAATATGACTTACAGATTCACAGATCTAAGACATAAGGAAGTAATAAGTGCATGCGACGGTACAAGAGTTGGTTTTGTTGACGATGTGATAGTGGATACAAAGTGCGCGAAAGTTGTATCTATTGTAATATTTGGACGCTCAAAGTTCTTTGGATTATTCGGAAAATGCGAGGATTATATTATTCCTTGGGAGAAAATACAGCTCATCGGCGCGGATACTATAATAATCTCATGCACAACACCCAAACCATGCAAAAGATGCAAAAAACCTCGTTTTAATCAGTAATTTTTTAAAAATCTCACTTTCTCTTACTATGGCAAAATAAACTAAGCAAATCAATGAAATATGTTAAAAATGCACAATGGTTAATTATTTAAAGAAATTAAAAGCGAAATTAATTACAGAAAAATTACAATGATTACAACGATTTTCGGCATAAGGACTTGCATTTTTGGCTTTTTTGTGTTTTAATACAGTTGCAGTTGTGTGTTTGATAAAATTTTAACGACTAAAGGACGTAGCATATTCACCAAATTGATATTGATTAACATTTTATCAATGAATGTGCAAAATCACAGGGAGGACAAATTTTTGAGAGCGACAAATTATAGATACTACGGAAGTGAAGAAGCAAGCAGTAAATGCAATACGCAAAGCTCTGCCAAAAAGAACAGCAAGACAAAAAAGTCTAAAGTATTGTCAGTTGCAGTATCAGTTATCATTGCGGCAGCAATATTTGTTATTCCGACAACAACTCTTGCTCCGGACGTAGATGCATTTGAAGATTCAAGAGCAGCTTCATTATCAGTTGGTAATATTGATGAATTTTCACTTATTATTACTGATAACTGTGTAGTTCCTACAACTTCACCTGTTACTCTGACTCAAACAACCGTAGCACCCACAACAGTAAAAGCAACAGAACCGACAGAAGCAACTAAAAAGGTTACTGAGGCTGAAAAAACTGAATCAAAGAAAGTCGTTGCAGAACCGGCTGAAGAGGATTATAACACTCAGACGTCCGAGTCATCAATGACAGAATACGAAGAAGAGCCAACCCAGGCTCAAACAGAAAGCTCAAAAAATGAAGAAAGCAGCTACTCCGGCAACTATCTTTTGTCAGTAAGCAAACCTGATAAATCATACAATCCGAAAATGGTAACACTTTCCGAATACGACAGAGCAAAGCTTGAGCGTCTTGTGATGGGTGAGGCAGGTTCTATGGGATACACAGGCTGTGCGCTTGTGGCTCAGTCAATTCGTGACGCAATGAACCGCTCAAATACTTCTTCAATAGACAGAATTATCTCTGAGTATCAGTATTATGCTCCGACAACAAAATCTCCTAACTCAGATGTTAAGAATGCCGTATCATTCATCTTTGATCAGAACGGTTCAGCAGTTCAGCACAGAATCCTCTGCTTTAACGCAGGCGGCGGAAGCTGGCATGACACACAGAACTATATTGTAAGCTGCGGTAATGTTAAATTTTACGATTTGTGGTATTAATTTGAATTTTAACTTTACAAACTTTACAATTTAATATTAGAGAAAAAATCAAGCGCTTTTTAAAAAAACACTTGATTTTTTTCTATTTTATGGTATAATATATTACGCATTTCGCACGCTGATGCTTGTCTGCAAGGTGGCAATAGCTTATTGGGCAGATAAAATCAAGGCACAGCGGAGGTTATAACCTAAGGAGGATTTTTATTATGGCAGTAGTTTCTATGAAACAACTTCTGGAGGCAGGTGTTCACTTCGGTCACCAGACAAGAAGATGGAACCCTAAGATGGCTGAGTACATTTTTACAGAGCGTAACGGTATTTATATTATCGACCTCCAAAAGAGTGTAAAGAAGCTTGAAGAGGCTTACAACTTCGTTCGTGAGATTTCAGCAGAGGGTAAGAATGTTCTCTTTGTTGGTACAAAGAAGCAGGCTCAGGATTCTGTTAAGGAAGAGGCAGAGCGTGCAGGCGCTTACTATGTAAACGCAAGATGGCTCGGCGGTATG
>DKXL01000003.1:0-1707 GCA_002493005.1 Ruminococcaceae bacterium UBA7127 | reverse complement strand
GAACCCTAAGATGGCTGAGTACATCTTCACAGAGCGTAACGGAATCTACATTATTGACCTTCAGAAGAGCGTTAAGAAGCTCGAGGAAGCTTACAACTTTGTTCGTGAGATTTCTGCTGAAGGCAAGAGCGTTCTTTTTGTAGGTACAAAAAAGCAGGCTCAGGATTCTGTTAAGGAAGAGGCAGAGCGTGCAGGCGCTTACTATGTAAATGCAAGATGGCTTGGCGGTATGCTTACTAACTTTACAACTATCAGAAGAAGAATTGCTCGTCTTAAGCAGCTTCGTGCAATGCAGGAGGACGGTACATTCGATCTTCTTCCAAAGAAAGAAGTAATCAAGCTTAATCTTGAGATTGAAAAACTTGAAAAGTTTATGGGCGGCATTAAGGATATGACAGAAATGCCGGGCGCACTTTTCATTGTTGACCCAAGAAAAGAAAGAATTGCAGTTTCAGAAGCTAAAAAGCTTAATATTCCGATCGTAGCTATCGTAGATACAAACTGTGATCCTGATGAAATTGATTATGTTATTCCTGGTAACGATGACGCTATCCGCGCAGTAAAGCTTATTGCCGGTGCAATGGCAGACGCTGTTATCGAAGGCAGAGAGGGTCAGGCAGGCGCAGCTGCAGTTGAAGAAACAGAAGAAGCTGCTGAATAATTTTAATATAACTTTAAATATTATTTGAAAGGATGTTTTTATAATGGCAGCATTTACAGCTCAAGATGTAAAAGCACTTAGAGAAAAAACAGGCTGCGGCATGATGGATTGCAAAAAGGCTCTCACAAATGCTGACGGCGATATGGATAAGGCTATTGACTTTCTTAGAGAACAGGGTCTTGCTAAGCAGGCTAAAAAGGCAAGCAGAGTCGCAGCTGAGGGCGTAGCTTATGCTACTACAACTGACGATCTTTCAGTTGGCGTTGTAATTGAAGTAAACGCAGAAACTGACTTTGTTGCTAAGAATGATTCATTTATGGATTTTGTAAAGGCTTGTGCAAACACAGTTATTGAGCAGAATCCTGCTGATGTTGATGCACTTCTTGCTCTTACAGCTTCAAGCTCAGACAAGACTGTTGCTGAGCTTCTTCAGGAGAAGGTTCTTACAATCGGAGAGAATATTCAGATCAGACGTTTTGAGCGTATGGAAGGTGCTTGTGTTGCTTATGTTCACGCAGGCGGCAAGATTGGCGTTCTTGTAAACTTTGATACAGACGTATCTTCAAAACCAGAGTTTGCTGCATACGGCAAAGACGTTGCTATGCAGATTGCAGCTCTTAACACACCTTACCTCAACGAAAGTGAAGTTCCGGCTGAAGTTGTTGAGCATGAAAAAGAGGTTATGCGTCAGCAGGTTATCAATGAGGGTAAGCCTGAAGCAATCGCTGATAAGATTGTAATGGGCAAGATTAAGAAGTTCTACAAAGAGAACTGCCTTGTTGATCAGGAGTTTGTTAAGGATAACAAGCAGTCAGTTGGTCAGTACACTCAGAACACAGCTAAAGAACTCGGCGGCTCAATCGAAATCAAGAAATTCATCCGTTTTGAAAAGGGTGAAGGCATTGAGAAGAGACAGGATGATTTCGCTGCTGAAGTTGCTTCAATGGTAAAATAATAATCTCTAAAAATTCAGAAAAGAGTTTCCAACCACGGAAACTCTTTTTTTTACTTTATAGGAAATCGCTTGGTTGCGCTCGGGCATAGAA
>DKXL01000042.1:1061-33210 GCA_002493005.1 Ruminococcaceae bacterium UBA7127 | reverse complement strand
AATTACTTATTAAAGATATATGATTGGAAATTTATATTTGAATTTTTATATTTTGGAGTAATAATATAGAATAATGAGAAGGAGAAGAAGTTTGATGATTTCAAGAAAAAGACTTTTTGTTTACTTTAAGAAAAGTTTTTCCGTAGTGCTTTCGCTTGTTATGATGCTCTCGGTTTGTGCAGTGTCCGGAGTTTCACTCAGCGTTTCTGCTGCGACAAAAGCAGGTGAAAACGGCGCAATATTCGGTCAGGGGCAATACATTTATTTTAATTGTAAAAATGCAACTAACTGGAAGGATGCAGGTGCAGTTACCAAATGCCTTATGTACAACCAGTGGCCGAACAACGGAGATCCTGTGGACTCAATCGATATGCAGCAGATGAGGAACGACAGCAATCTGTTCCGTTGCTTTATGCTGGCTAATGATGTTAAATACATCAAGATTCAGAGATACAGCCCAAGCGGTGAATACTGGGGTGAGGTTACCAATAACGGTTCAAGTGTTTTTTCTGTTGACTCTAATGACAGAGATAACAACCCTGCACCGACCGGCGGCAACTCTAACTGCCTTTATGTAAACAACAGCTCTTTCAGCACTGCATCATGGGGTACTGCAACAGATCCCGATACCACGATAACTAAGGGCACATATGTTACAAAGACAGCTACTGATTCTTCTACAATGAGAGCCTCTAATCTTGATTTGGTTAAAGGTACTTTCTATGATTATTACAATAATGATGAAATGCGCAACGGCTGGATAACAGGTCTTGACGGTTCTGAGCGTTCCTACAAGGATCGTGAGCCGTTTACCTTCTTTAACAACGCAGTTGCAAATTACGCAAGATTAAACTCTTCGTGGTTACGCCCTCTCTACTTCGGTGACTTTAACAGAAGTAACAATAACTTCTGGAAAGACGGCTATCAGGGCGCAGGAGTAAGTGATTTTTATAAATATGTTTCAAGAGCCAACAACTCAGCCGCTACAAGCACAGGTCTTAACGGTGCGGTTTCAGGTCTTGTTGACAAAAACCTTTCAAACGGAAACATAACATCGGGCAACGTTGCTCTTCCGTACTTTAGCGAGAGCTTTTTAAGTCAGGGCTACGGTGCAGTTGTAAAGTCAAACTTCCCGTTCCGTCAAGAAAGCAGAAACAACGATACATATTATGTTTATAACAGCACAGGCGGCAGAGATAACTTCTACTTTACAAATCCTACCGGAACTCCTGTTGCAAACTACTATGAAAACCAAAACAGCATAAACGACGCTGCGTCGGGATTTGGTAATCCGTCAAACGGCATGGGATTGTTTCCGTTTGACACGCCAAACACAGATGCAAAGGACTTTGGCTTTGGTGTTAAGCTTGAAATTCCGTTCACTATTCCTACAAACGGCAAAACATTAAACGGCAATGATGTAGTGTTTAACTTCTCGGGTGATGATGACCTGTGGGTATTCATTGACGATGTGCTTGTGCTTGATATGGGCGGTGCTCACAAGATGGCAACAGGTTCACTTAACTTCACAAAAAAGACCGCTACTGTCAACAGCCTTGATACAACCTTTGGCAGCCCAAGCTCAACCATTGACGTTAAGTGGGGCGCTGCACACGTAATGAAGGTTTTCTATATGGAACGCGGTATGGCTGAGTCTAATATGAAGATTGAATACAACTTTGACCCGATTGAAAATCTTCTCACAACTTCAATGACAGTTGATCCTCTTAATTTAAATGAAGGTCTTAAGAATGCATTTTTAAACAACAGCAAATTTGAGATTCAGAACAAGGATATAACAACAGGCACTAATCTTGGAAACAGAGATTATACCTTAGAGAATCAAACCGCTATATCAAGTTCAATGGGTACATACGACATTAAGCACGGCCAGTCGGCAAGCTTCTCGGGAATTGTTGACAGTCAGCTTGAAGCTAACGAAAAGGTTGGAGATGAGCTGAGTGTTATAGAGAATAAGTCCGGTAATATAAAATACAAAACTTCATATGTCGTAAGAGATATGGCTAATGATGTTGAAATTAAACGCGGCAATGATGAAACAGCAACGTTTAAATTTATTAATTCTGTGACTAACAATCCAAGGGATTACGCTTATTATGATGTAGCATTTACCAATACTCCGGTTGTTTCAAAACTTGAAGTAAGCAAGACTGCCTATGACAAGGACGGAACAACTCCGATTTCCGACACTGACTTTGGTTTCAAAGTCGGCGTTGACCTTGACGGCGGTACAAATTATAAGTATTATAACCTTGAATATACTGTTAACGGTACAAAAATGACTGCTTCATCAGGTAATTTCACCCTGAGAGGCGGACAGAAAGCAGTGTTTGACGGTATCCCTGTCGGAGCAACATATGTTGTTACCGAGAGCGGCAGCAGCGACTATACTATTGAATCACCTGCATCAGGTAAAGTATCAGGAACAATTACTTCATCGGGCGGCACAGCAGCCTTTGTTAACAAGAAGATTAACAAAGACCCTGCAACCGTAACGCTCGCAGCTAACAAGAAGCTTGATAACCAAATTCCAAATGTAAATGATTTTGAGTTTACTCTCAAAGAGGTCACATCATCAGGCGCTCTTGTACAAGAATTACCCTCAGCTCATAACAACGGCGGCAACGTAAGTTTTGACCCGATAAAATATGAATATGAGGAAGAGCCTACTCAACCTGCAACACAACCAACTACTCAGGCTCCTACAGAAGCACCGACCGAGGCACCGACTCAGGCTCCTACTCAGCCTACAACGGCTCCTCCGGTAACAAATAACAGCAGGGTATACGTTAAGACTGCTGACGGTGTTGCTCCGAATATTTACGCTTGGAATTCAAATGGAACATTAACATCGAGTTGGCCGGGAAATCGACCGACACAAAAGAGCGGTGATTACTGGTATATCGAGCTCAACACAACAGCTAATTACAACGTTGTTGTCAGCAAAAACGGCAACGATGGTGTTAAGACAAAAGATATTGAGAACCTGAGCAAGGATACTTATATTACAATCACAAACAGTTCAGACTTCTGGAATAACACTACATATGAAACGGGCAAGGCAAGATCGACATATTCGCTCAAAGCCAATGCAAGCAAGGCAGTTTCTTCGGTAGGCGCAAAGACTATCGAGTATCATTACTATGAGATTGCCGAAAAAGCAGGCACAGACACAGCATACACATATGATGGTTCAAAGTTCTATGCAGCTGTTCAGGTTAATTATCAGACAACTCCGATTTCTGCTACGGCTAAGTATTACAAGACTCTTAGCAATGCAGTAAACGGCACAAATGAAATTCAAGCGAGCCAGGTTGTATTTAACAACTACCATAAAGGCTCAGTAACCGTTGTAAAGAAGAATCAGGCTGACAATAAGCTTGCAGATGCAGAATTTACGCTTTACAGAGTAAACAGCGACGGCGACACAAACTTTGCTGATGTTGTAAATTCACTTAAAACAGGCGCAAACGGCGAAGTAAAATTTGACAACCTTGCTATTTTTAAGAATAACAATTCTTCAAATACACCTCAGTGGTATGCAATCAAGGAGACTAAGGCTCCAAACGGTTACAATATCAACAACACGGTAACTTACTTTACACTTCCTGTAACAGACGACTCGGACAATCCGCATTATGACATCACCTACACCTATACAGACGGTGCAGTTGTTATGCCTAACACAAGCGGAAACGGCGCAGTTGTTTGGTATCTTATCGGTTTTGGAATTGTGGGTACAGGCGCAATGCTTGCACTTGCATACTTTATGTACGACAATGTTCAACGCAAAAAGCGCAGGGCAAGATATCGTACAAAATAAATTGGCTTTAACAGGTTTGGTCAAACATTAAATCTGTTTAGTATATTGGTTACATATATTTTATAATTTTAAAGGAGAAATCATGATGAAAACTACAAAGAAAATTTTTGCTGCTTTTCTTGCAGTGATGATGATTGCGCTTATGATTCCATTTTCAGCAAGTGCTGCTTCAAAAGACACAATCACTGTAACTTTTGCTCCATACGAAGCAATCGGTGATTATGCGGCAAATACAGAGGGTACTGCTGACGGTACATATACAATGGGAATCTACAAGATTGCTAATCTTGAGGCATCAGGTTTGTTTAAAGCTTTTAATAATGATGCAGATCTTCAGAATGCAATCAACGAGAGTAACGAACAGCAGATTTTGAGTAAGGCAAATGAACTCACAACCACAACATTGCCTACAGCATCTGATACACTTACATTTGTAATCAACAGCACTAACAAAGCTGCTACTGATACTACAGGTACATTGACAAAGGGTATCTACTACACTCGTATGACAGATGATAAGCCTGGTTCGGTAACGGCTGTTGCTAACTCAATCTTTGTTATTGACGGTGTGACAGATGCCACAACTGCAAGAATCAACAAGGTTTCAACTGCTGCCGTAAACGTTACTAAGACAGTTGACCACGATACAATCGGTTATGACAGAGATGTTGTATACACACTTACTGCTTCAATCCCGGGTTCAGTAGACGAAAAGATTAATACATATGTAATTACTGATAAGATGGATGACAACCTTGCATTTGTTTCAGGTTCTGTAAAAGTATTCAAGGGAAACACACAGCTTTCTGCTGATAAATACACAGTAAATACATCATACACAAACCCTGTTGATGAAGATGAAGATGTTACATTTGCAGTTGCTCTTGCTCCTGCTTACCTTGCAACAGATGCTTTCTATGCAGAAGGCGACATTAAGGTTACATTCACAGCAGAGTTAAAGGCTGATTCAACTGTTGCTATGAACACAGAAATGCCTAACACAGACGGTCTTGTTTACGGTAACACAAACAACCTTACATACAAGCCGGGCCAGACAGTTAACGTTAAGACATTCGGCTTAAAGGTTGTTAAGGTTGATGGTGCTACTAACGCATATCTTGCAGGTGCAGAATTCGCTCTTTACGATGATGCTAAGTGTGAACATCCTGTAACTCTCAACGGTAAAGCTGTAACAGCAACATCTGTTGCTAACGGTGACGGCGTTGCTTTTGCTGCAGACGGTGTAGAGTACAAGTTTGCTGCTATCAGCAACAAGACATATTACGTTAAGGAAACAAAAGCTCCGAATGGTTACAACCTCAACACAACAGTATTTAACTTTGTAGTAGGTTCTTCTGACAGCTACACATTCGTTAACGGTCAGAGCGGTGTTCCTAACTATAAGGTTGTAGTTCCTGCAACAGGTGGTATGGGCACAATCATCTTCACAATCAGCGGTGCGGCTCTTATCGCTATCGCAGGCGTACTCTTCCTTGTTCTTAAGAAAAAGTCCGCTAAATAATTTTAGACTGTTTGGGTAATCAAAAAATATATGTAATTTTATGGGATGCGGTTCATTTCCGCATCCCTTTTTGAATTTTTTAGTTCGGGTATATTCCTCGCACCATCGCTTAGCCACGGTAGCCCGGGTCATACATATTTCTATATCTAACGCAAGAAACCCTTATGCTTCATTATAATTTCAGTTAACAATTTTGCCGCTGTGGAGGCAACCATCAATCCCCTGTAGAGGCGATTCCCCGTAGAGGCGACCATTGGTCGCCTGAGATGAACTTTGTTGTCGGGCAACATTGTTTAAAAATATATCAACCTGTCTGCTCAAAATGTGCGCAACGTCACGTTGTTGTGATATTGTTGTTGCCACGCGGACGACCGATGGTCGCCCCTACCGCTTAATGTGGGATGAAAACAAAATCTTGAATTGTTATTTGCACATTGTAAATTGAATTCGTCTACTCGAAGTGTGCGCGGCATCACGCCGCCGAACTGTGAGTGGTGTCACACCGCCGACTGGATGCAACGTTATGTTGTACGTAAATATTGCATTAATTCCTGAATTGGCGTATAATTATATCTGATACTAAACTAATTCCTGTCAGTTTTAGCAATGCTTGAAGGGATAAATATATGAAAAGAAAAATAGCGATTTTTAGTATTATAATCATTTTTGTTTTAGGTATCGGAGTTATGAGCTATCCGTTGATAAGTTCATTTGTCAATAATATCGCCAGCCGCAGTCAGGCAACGGAATACAAAAAATCTGTTGCTCAAATGCCTGACGAAGAAACCGAAAAACTTATAAACGAAGCCAAGGATTATAACAAAAATATGTCAGGAAAAATAATACTTACCGACCCTTTTGACGCAGAGGCTTACCAAAAAATCGGAGTGGAGTATCAGAACACTCTTAAGATTAACGACGAGGGACTGATGGGATATATAGACGTTCCTAAAATTAATGTTTATCTTCCGATTTATCACGGCACAAGTCCCGAAACACTTGCAAAGGGAGCAGGTCATTTGCAAAACACCTCACTGCCTGTAGGCGGAGAAAGCTCCCAC
Source organism: Ruminococcaceae bacterium UBA7127 (assembly GCA_002493005.1). Taxonomy (GTDB): domain Bacteria; phylum Bacillota; class Clostridia; order Oscillospirales; family Acutalibacteraceae; genus Ruminococcoides. Next base: position 26,783 of record DKXL01000042.1, on the reverse strand, counting down.
TCGGTAATTTCTGCACATTCTGCGTTCCCCGGCGAAACCTTTTTTGATTACCTCACAGATATGCAGGAGGGCGACGAGTTTTTCGTGCATATTCTTGACAGAACGCTCAAATATGAGGTTGACCAAATATCCGTAGTTTTGCCTGAGGAGGTAGACAAGCTGCGCATTGTTAACGGGGGCGATTACGTTACCCTTTTAACCTGTACACCCTACACAATAAATACTCACCGATTGCTTGTCAGAGGAAAAAGAGTTCCGTATGATGATACACAATATGTTGAAACAGGCGCGTCCGTTGCGTCTTTTGACAGCAGCGGAATCTTTTTTCTGGGATACAAAATTCCTTATTGGGCGGCTTTTGCAGCAATTGTAGTGTTTATTGCTCTGGTTGTGTTTATAGTATTATTCTTCGTAAAGCGCTCAAAGAAAGGCAAGAAAGTCGAAACTGACAATATGAAGAAAGGGGATTGCTGACATGGCAAAAAAGATTGTTGCAGTGGTCGCAATAATTTGCCTTGTTGCCGGAATCTCACTTTTGCTGTTCCCTGTGGTTTCCAACTTTTGCGGTACGCAAATTGCAAATTCAATAACGACTGAATTTGATGTTCGGGCTGAAAATGTTGTTGATGACGGCAAAACCTTTGAGCAGGCGGAAAAAGACGGCGAGGTTGACAAAGAAGGCTATCCAATAAACGTAAATGGTAACCGAACAAGTAATAATCCTGTTGTGTACAAGCTTGAACTTGACCGTTTGTACAGCGACAGCGTAAGCTATAACGAGAATCTTAAAATAAATCAGAGTATGCTGCTCAAGGACAGCAGCGCATATGAGGCTGCGTCACTTGACTTGAGCAAATACGGGATTTTTGACGGAATATACGGTTATGTGTCTGCTCCGTCAATTGGAATAAAGCTGCCGATTTATCTTGGCGCAAGCAATTTAAATATGAGCTATGGTGCGGCTCATATGACCTGTACCTCGTTGCCGATAGGCGGTGAAAGCACCAACACGGTTATTGCAGGTCACACGGGTTATGTGGGCAGAATTTTCTTTGACAATCTGCGCAATCTCAAAATCGGCGACACCGTTACCCTTACAAATTATTGGGAAAATTTGGATTACAAGGTTGTGCGAACAGAGGTAAAAAAGCCTGAAGACTCACAGAATGTATTCATATCTGAGGACAAGGATTTGCTCACAATGTTTACGTGTATAGACAACGGAAAAGGCGGATTTGACCGTTACTATGTTGTGTGTGAGAGAGCACAATAAAATAATTGAATTAACGGTTTGAGTATGTTATAATAACTTCGTGAATAAACGTTGGAAAATGATGTGAATAAAATGTGGAGGGAATTTTATGGCTGACAATACTGTACGTACCCGATATGCACCAAGTCCTACAGGCTTTATGCACGTCGGCAATCTGCGCACTGCGCTTTATGAATATCTTGTGGCAAAATCGCAGAATGGCAAATTCGTTTTAAGAATAGAGGATACCGACCGTGAACGCCTTGTTGAGGGTGCGGTTGATGTAATTTATAATACGCTAACCCTTGCAGGACTTAAGCACGACGAAGGTCCTGATATCGGCGGCGACTTTGGTCCCTACGTTCAATCGGAGCGAAAAGGAATGTATCTGCCGTATGCTGAGCAGCTTATCAAAGAGGGCAAGGCTTACCGCTGTTTCTGTACCAAAGAGCGCCTTGAGCAAATTCAGGGCGACAACATAGGCGGCGGATATGACAGACATTGCCGTGACCTTCCGCAGGAGGAAATCGACAGGCTTTTGGCAGAGGGAACTCCGTATGTTATCCGCCAAAAAATGCCCATAGACGGCAGCACAACCTTTGTTGACGCTGTGTTTGGCGAAATCACTGTAGAAAACAGCGAGCTTCAGGATCAGATTTTGATTAAGACCGACGGCTACCCAACATACAATTTTGCAAATGTAATTGACGACCACACAATGGGAATTACTCACGTAGTGCGTGGCTGTGAATATTTAAGCTCAACTCCGAAATACAACCTGCTCTATGAGGCGTTCGGATGGGAGATTCCGACCTACATTCATCTGCCGCTTATAATGGGCAAGGATGAAGAGGGCAATGTTTCAAAGCTTTCAAAGCGTCACGGCGCAACAGGCTTCTATGATTTGATTGACGATGGATACCTGCCTGAGGCTATCATCAACTATATTGCGCTTCTCGGATGGTGTCCAAAGGATAATCAGGAGATTTTTACACTTTCCGAGCTTGAAAAGGAATTTGATATCAGCGGTATAAGCAAGTCACCGTCGGTTTTTGACTATGACAAGCTGTCGTGGTTTAACGGTGAATACATAAAAGCTATGACTCCCGACGAATTTACAAGCGTTGCAATGCCATACTATAAAAAGGTGTTCGGCGACAAGCAGATGCCATATGAAAAATTTGCCGAAATTTTGCAAAAGCGCACAACTCAGCTTACTCAAATTCCCGATATGATTGACTTTTTTGCAGAGCTTCCAAGCTATGAAAAGGATTTGTTTGTCAACAAAAAGAGCAAGACCAACCTTGAGAATGCACCTGTTGTTCTGAAAGAAGCCTATGAAAGACTCAAGGCAATGGATGAGTGGAACAGCACTTCTATTCACGACTGTCTTATTGATATGGCTGTTCAGAAGGAACTCAAGAACGGAACGGTAATGTGGCCTGTGCGCATTGCGGCGGCTGGCAAAACCGTAACTCCGGGCGGTGCAGTTGAGATTTTGGATATTCTCGGCAGAGATGAGTCGCTCGCACGACTCGAAAAGGGACTTGAAATATTGTCAAAATGATTTAGTGTACAAGTATTACGGAAGGACAGATGACGATGTCAGATGAAGTAAAAAATATTGAAGCAAATGAGGTTATGCAGGGTAACTTCATTCATGATTTTATAGACGAAGACATTGCCGAAGGCGGTAAGTTTGAGGGCAAAAAGGTTCACACCCGATTCCCTCCCGAGCCTAACGGTTATCTTCATATAGGTCATGCAAAGGCTATATGCATTGACTTTGGCACAGCCGAAAAGTTTGGAGGTATCTGCAACCTCAGAATGGACGACACTAATCCAACCAAGGAGGACGTGGAGTACGTAGATGCAATCAAGGAGGACATTAAGTGGCTCGGCTTTGACTGGGATGACAGATTCTTCTATGCTTCACAGTATTTTGAGCAGATGTACGGTTATGCCGTTGAGCTTATCAAAAAGGGACTTGCATATGTATGTGAGCTTACTCCCGAGCAGATGAGGGAGTACAGGGGCGACACTCAAACTCCGGCAAAAAGCCCGTTCCGTGACCGTCCTGTTGAAGAAAGCCTTGACCTCTTCAAGCGAATGAGAAACGGAGAGTTTGAGGACGGCACAATGACGCTTCGTGCAAAAATTGACCTTGCTTCGGGCAACTTTAATATGCGTGACCCGGTAATTTACAGAATTAACCGCCTTACTCATCACCGTACAGGCGACGAGTGGTGCATTTATCCTATGTATGACTTTGCACACCCGATTGAAGATGCAATCGAGGGAATCACTCACAGCCTCTGCTCACTTGAATTTGAGGCTCACCGTCCGCTCTATGACTGGGTAATCAGCAATATTTCAGCGCCGTGCAAGCCTCGCCAGATTGAGTTTGCCCGTCTTGGTATTAATAACACGGTAATGTCAAAGCGCAAACTGCGTGAGCTGGTAGAAAAGGGTTATGTAAGCGGCTGGGACGACCCGAGAATGCCCACACTCTGCGGACTTCGCCGCAGAGGATACACGCCAAAGTCAATTCGCTCCTTTATTGATCAGATTGGTGTTTCAAAGGTTAATTCAATCGTTGAATATAGTTTTCTTGAACACTGTCTGCGTGACGATTTAAACGAAACCGCAGAGCGCACAATGTGCGTTTTGCACCCGATAAAACTTGTTATCACAAATTATCCCGAGGGTAAAACCGAGGAATTTGAGGTTGAAAACAATCCGAACCGTCCCGAGGACGGCACAAGAACAGTTACGTTCAGCCGAGAAAGCTATATTGAGGCTGACGACTTTATGGAGGAGCCGATAAAGAAGTATCAGCGCTTGTATCCGGGCAACGAGGTAAGACTTAAGTCAACCTATATTGTAAAGTGCACAGGCTGTAAAAAGGACGAAAACGGCAATGTCGTTGAGGTTTACGCTGAGTACGACCCCGAAACAAGAGGAGGTAATACTCCCGACGGCAGAAAGGTCAGAGGCACTATACATTGGGTTGATGCAAACAACTGTGTTGATGCAGAGGTAAGACTGTATGACAACCTGTTTACAGTGCCCGACCCTGATGTAGGCGACAGAAACTTTCTTGATTTCCTCAATGAACATTCTCTTGAGGTGCTCACAAACTGCAAGGCTGAAAAGAACCTTGAAAATGCCGCAGCACCAAAGAGTTATCAGTTTATGCGACTTGGATATTTTTGTGTTGACAACAAGGATTCTGCACCGAATCACCTTGTGTTTAACCGCAGTGTAGGACTCAAAGACGGCTTTAAGAAGAAATAAATATCAAAGATAGACAAGCAAGGTACAGTCAGTCGGCTGTACCTTGCTTTTTTTGCATTATAGGAAATTGATTGAAAACGGTCGGGGGAGAAGTGTTGATAATATCAAGCTGTCTGCACGAATTGTGGGCGGCGTTACGCCGCTTTTTATGAACTTTATTTGATTATAAGACAAGTGCTTTCTGGATTTCTGTTGTGTCAAGAATACTTATTATTCCGTCACCGTTTGCATCTGCAAGAAATCTGTAGAGTTTGCTTGTGCTGCTGTCGTTTACGATTATCTTTTGAATATCGGTTGCATCACTTATGTCTAATGCTCCGTTGAGGTTTACGTTGCCGATACCTAAATTTATATTATATTCATTTGTACATGATCTGTAGGTTGACGGAGAAAGATATGCTGAAGTATTAGCGTAGAATTCAGCGTCGCTTTTTCCAACGGAAAGCTTGATGTAAAACTCAGCCGTGCCGTCCTTTTTAGGAATAACAGCATTCATTGCAGCGCCGCTTGTAATAATTAGGTTTGACTTGTATATCGGTCCGTCAGTAAAATCATAATTGTGAGTGTCGCCTATACTTTTAATTGTATAGGTGTGCGAGCCGTCTTCATTGAAGTAGGAGCAGAAGTCTGAAAGTTTTACCTTGACCTTTTGATAAAATGCTCCGGTATCGTTATATGAGTGGGGATTATCGGTTGAATTTCCGCCGATGCTGTCACATGTGAATATTTTATATTCAGAACTTATTCCATCGACAAGCTTAGCTTTTTCCTTGCAGTCTGTAAATTTAATGTTGATGGTTTTGTTTGTGTTTTTTGTGTCGTCTAGGCTTAAATAATACTGATAGTCTGACGGAATGTTGTATGCATATTTTATAATGGTGTTGTTTGGAATAAATACTTTCTTACCGATAAGTTCAAAATACGGCTTTTGAGATATTACTCCGTTAAATACTTCCGCAGCACTTGTTGAAATAATTCCGAGAGTTGCAATTAGGACACAAAGCGCTATGCTGATAAGCTTTTTCATAAACTCTTTTCCCCTTGTTTTTAGATTTTTACTTCAATATTTTATCATATCTTTCAAATAAGTACAAATAGAAATTGTGATAATTACAACTAATATTTTTATGATTTTTGCAAAAAACATAGTTTTCTAATTTAGGAAATGATGATATAATAATAACATTATAATTGTAAATTTAACTAAGGGTGATGTTATGAAAAATGTCCTTGTTACAGGTGGTTCGGGCGGCATTGGCTCAGCTATGGCGGTTGCGTTTGCCAAAGAAGGCTGTAATATTGTACTCCACTGCTACAAAAACAAAAATCGTGCTGATGAGCTGGTCAAAATTCTCTGCCAAAGCTACGGCATAAATGCAATTTCGGTTACGGCGGATGTATCTGACAGGCAGAGCGTTAATCGTATGTATGATGAAATCGACGCACATTTCGGTTATATTGATGTGCTTGTCAATAATTCGGGCATTGCTCAGCAAAAGCTGTTTACCGATATTACTGCGGACGATTGGAAAAATATGCTCGGAGTAAACCTTGATGGTGTGTTTAATTGTACTCAGGAGGCGCTTAGTCGATATATGATAAAGCGGCACGAGGGCGTAATTCTGAATATTAGCTCAATGTGGGGCGAGGTCGGCGCTTCGTGCGAGGTGCACTACAGCGCGTCAAAAGCTGGGGTTATCGGACTGAGCAAAGCATTGGCAAAAGAAGTCGGACTGTCGGGCATTAGGGTAAACTGCATTTGCCCCGGAGTCGTTATGACCGATATGATGAAGTCGTTTGATGAGCAGACTATAGCAGAACTTAAGGAGGCTTCGTCACTTAATATGCTCGGAACTCCCAAGGACATAGCCGATGCGGCGGTATTCCTTTGCAGCGACAAGGCTAAGTTTATCACAGGACAGGTTTTGGGAGTAAACGGCGGCTTTATATAATTTAAAATTTTTTTGCCCGACAGCATACCTGTCGGGCATTGCTATTTTAATGTCTTTAGACATTTCTGCTCTTGCAAGCAAAACAAACAGCCGCCCACTATGTGAGTGCGCGTCGTACCCTTGGTCAAGAATTATTTTAATCCGGGTATATTCCTCGAACCATAGCTTAACGACGGTAGCCCGGTGCAAACATTTTTCTATTGGTAACGCAGGAATCGACTCGCGTACCAATAAAGCCCACTCCGCAGGGGCGACCATTGTGTCCGAAAATGAATTGTAACTGTCGGGCAAATGACGTATTAAAATATATCATGCTATCTACCCGAAAATGGATGCAACGTCACGTTGCAATTTCGGGCACTAACGGTTGTTTTTAAAACAGAGTGATTCCGCACATATGCAGTACCCACAGCACCGCCCCGTATATAACCGACGCAGATACACCGTACACGATTACAGGTCCTGCAATAATAAACAGCTTTGCACCAAGTCCTGCAACATAGCCCTCTGATTTAAACTCAATCGCAGGGGATGAAACTGAATTGGCAAATCCTGTAATCGGAACAAGCGTACCGGCTCCTCCGTGTTTGGCAATTTTGTCATACACACCGAGCGCAGTAAGCAGTATTCCCAAAAATATCAGGGTTACCGATACAAGAGTTTTACAGTCATCCTCAGTCATTCCTGTCATTTTGTAGGTTTCAAAAAGCACCTGCCCAAGCAGGCAAATTGCTCCGCCGATAAAAAATGCTTTGATGCTGTTCACAAAACATTTACTTTTTGGTGAATTACTTTTCACAATTCTGTCGTATTCTTTAGGTGTAACCATTAATATGCCCTCTTTTGCTGATATACATTATAATTTTAGGAAACACCGGTTTGTTCAGCACCCCTAAAACTTGTAAGATTATTTTAACCGCAAAATGTCCATTTATGTTTAAATTTCCACTTTATTTTTTTGTATGACTGTAGTATAATGTTATATGTATACATATGCAAAGTTTTAGGCTGAGGAGGAGAACGATTTGGAGCATTATCTTGATAACAGTGCAACTACTGCGGTGTCACAATGTGCAGCACAAAAGGCTTTGGAGATAATGACAAAAAATTACGGCAATCCCTCATCACTTCACCTAAAGGGTCTTTGTGCGGAACAGGAGCTTGTGACAGCACGCAAAACCATTGCAAAATCGCTTGGTGCGTCAAATGAAGAAATTTTCTTTACAAGCGGCGGCACAGAGGCAAACAATACCGCTCTTTTCGGAACTGCTCAGGCAAAAAAACGCAGAGGAAATAAAATTATTGTTTCCTCCATTGAACACAGCAGTGTAATTGAGGCGGCAAAAAAGCTGGAAACAGACGGCTTTGAGGTTGTGTATATTGAGCCTGATAGGGACGGAATTATCCGCACTGAGGATGTGCTGAGCGCCGTTGACGACAGCACAATTATGGTGTCGGTTATGACCGTCAACAACGAAACGGGTGCAATAATGCCTGTTGCCGATATTTTTTCGGCGGTAAAAGCAAAAAATAACGATATCATATGTCATACCGACGCTGTGCAGGCATTCGGCAAAATCTCTCTTAATGTCCGCAGGCTAAATGCAGATTTGCTGAGTGTCAGCGGTCACAAGGTGCACGCGCCCAAGGGTTGCGGAGCGTTGTATATAAAAAAGGGTATTCGCATTGTGCCGCTTCATTACGGCGGTGAACAGGAAAGCAAAATTCGTCCCGGCACAGAGGCACTTCCGCTGATTGCGGCGTTTGGAACGGCTGTCGGCGAGTTTAAAATTGATGAAAATTACGGCAAAATTTTGCAGCTTAACGGCTATGCACGAGAACAGCTTGCAAAGATAGACGGGATTGTTATAAATTCTACCCCAAATGCTCTGCCGTATGTATTGAATATTTCGGCAGGCAGAGTGCGCAGTGAAACAATGCTGCATTTTCTTGAGGAGCTTGAGGTGTTTATATCGTCAGGCAGTGCGTGTGCAAAGGGCAAGCCGAGCCATGTGCTCAGCGCAATGGGACTTGATAAGAACAGAGCCGACAGTGCACTTAGAATAAGCTTTTCAAAGTATAACACGATTGATGATGTTGATGCGTTGTGCGCAGGCATTGAAGCAGGACTCAAAACCCTTGCTCACAGATGATATAAAATTAGTTTATTAGATCAGGCGGAACAAAGAATGCGGACATAAGCCTGAAAAAGTTATATATAGATTGGAAATTGATATGAAGGAAATTTTACTTTTAAAAGACGGCGAAATCGTATTAAAGGGACTTAACCGCCGTTCGTTTGAAGATGTACTTAAAAAGAATTTAAAAAACACATTGCGCAGTCTTGGCAGATTTGAAATCACCTCTGCGCAGTCAACAATATATGTTAAGCCGTTGTCAGACGACATTGACCTTGATGAAGCGTGCGACAGAGTGTCAAAAGTGTTTGGCATTGTTGCATTTTCAAGAGCGGCTGTGTGTGAAAAGACGATTGACGACATACTTTCGACAGCGCCTGAGTATCTTGCTAAAGAGCTTAGCTTTGCAAAAACATTTAAGGTTGAGGCAAAGCGCAGTGACAAAAAGTTTCCGCTTAAATCTCCTGAGATTTGCCGTGAGGTCGGCGGAGAAATTCTTTCAAAGTTTCCGCATCTCAGGGTGGATGTTCACAATCCCGAGCTTATCGTAAATGTTGAGGTTCGTGATTTTGGCGCATATATTCACGGAGAGCCTCGCAAGGGTGCAGGGGGAATTCCCGTAGGAACAGGCGGAAAGGCGGCAATACTGATAAGCGGCGGCATTGATTCGCCTGTTGCGGCTTATATGATGGCAAAGCGCGGAATTCAGCTTACCGCCGTTCACTTTGCAAGTCCTCCGTACACAAGCCGTCGTGCCGAGGATAAGGTTGTGCGCCTGCTTAGAAAGGTCAGCAAATATGCAGGCCCTATGAAGATGTACACAGTTCCCTTTACAAAAATTCAGGAAAAAATCAAGGACGAATGTCCCGAGGAATTGTTTACAATTATTATGCGCCGCCTTATGATGCAGATTTCAAGCAATGTTGCACAGCAAAACGAATGTTTTGCACTGATTACTGGCGAGAGTCTGGGTCAGGTTGCAAGCCAGACTATAGGAGCGCTTGCCTGCACGGATGATGCAAGCGATATGCTTGTGTTCAGACCTCTTATCGGAATGGATAAGCAGGAAATAATTGATATTTCATACAAGATAGATACATACGACATCTCCATTGAACCATATGAGGACTGCTGTACGGTATTTACTCCAAAGCATCCGCGCACAAGACCTGTACTCAAATATGTTATAGAGGCTCAGGAGAAGCCCGGATTTGAGCCGCTTATTGAGGAGGCTCTTGCAAATCTAAAGCTGACATATATATCGGCTGAGGATGATTGATTATTAACTTCTAATATTCGGTAGGCACCGATTGCGCAGAAGCGTAATGCATCAAGCGGTGCTTACTCATAAAGCGAAAGGGGAATAGGTGTGGATATTGAAATTTTATCTGCTGTCGGCAAAGACGTCTTGGAACTAACGGATTATACCGATAAAATTGAAAAAAAGCTCTCTGAAAACGGATTTTCACTTGGCAGCATCAGAAACACACCGCTAAAGACCGCAAAGCTTGTGTCGCTGCTCAACAAGTGCTCGGATTATGCCCAAAAACCCGATATTGTCGTTGTGGCTGAGGCTCTGACAACTGCGGACAGCAAGTCTTTTAAACATTATTTTGCCGGGGTTGTTGCTGCTGCCGAACGTTACGAAAACCGCCCTGCTCCCAAGAATTATTGGAAAAAGCGCAATAAAGCGTTTGCCGAGGCAAAAAAGAACGGTGCAAGTGAAGATGAGCTTGCGGCACTTGAGGAAGAGTTCAAGCTTTACAAAAAGAAATCCAAAATTTTTAATCTGGGCGATTTCGGCAACGGATACAAGGGCTACTGCTTTATGTACAGGGGAATGCAGGTGGCAGTTCTGCCTAAGGCAGAGCTTGCAAAAAATGATATTGAAAACATGATAAGCCTTGCGTGTCTGCGTTCCAAGGAGAATTTTGAAAATTCAGCCGAGAGCTATCCCGAAGGATTCAGCAAAAAAGAATTTGTGCCCGAAAAAACAGGCTTTGTTAATCGGTTTATTCCCGTTAAGGGCGACAGCGGCAGAGAGGTAACACGCAAATGTGTTGCAATCGCATCATTTCTTGTGTTTGCAGCGGCGCTTTCACTGCTGTTTTACAATATGTTTTATCTCAGCTTCAAGAATTCTGAGCTTAACGGTGAAATCCAGCGTGTTGCGCATAGTGTGGCTGATACAGGCGGCAAAGACCAAAAGCCTGATGTGGGTGACAAGATAAACTGGAAAGAGCTTCTGAAAATTAACAAGGACATTATCGGCTGGATACAGATTAATAATACTAAGGTCGATTATCCTGCGCTTTGGTGCAAAACAGATGACCGCAGCGGTCAATATTATCTTAACCACAACTACAAAGGCGATTATGACTCCTTTGGCAGTGTTTTTCTTGATTATCGATGCAAAAAGGGCACAGACAGCCAAAATGTTATTTTGCACGGTCATCATATTCGCGACGGCTCAATGTTCGGAAATCTGCTCAAGTATGCAAGCGGTACTACAGCAGACCTCGACTTTTACAAAAAGTCGCCTACAATCCGATTTGATACTCCCGACGGCGACGGCACATACAAAATTATTTCTGTGTTTAAGACAAACACGCTGTCAAGCCACGGTGAATTTTTCAATTATATGATTGGCGACTTCCAAAACGAAAAAGACTTTATGAACTATGTTTATAATGTGCGCGTCCGCTCTCTTATCAACTGTCCTGTTGATGTGAATGAGGATGACCAGCTGCTCACACTTTCGACCTGTTCCTATGAATTTACAAACTTCAGAACAGTTGTCGTTGCAAGAAAAGTGAGAGCAGGAGAGTCTAAAAAGGTTGATGTTTCTAAGGCTTCACGAAACAAAAATGCTGTTTGGCCTGAGGTGTATTATTCAGCCTACGGCGGTACACGTCCTAATGTAACCGACTTCTGTACTGCATATGACAAGGGTCAGATAGATTGGTATAACGGCGACTATGACTTTAAAAACCAAAAGGTCAAAAAGCTTGTTCCGGAGCCTACTACCAAGATTGTAAACGGTCAGGTTGTTACACAAAAGGTAACTCAGCCGATTGTATATTGCAATGTAACGTTCCTTAATTATGACGGCAGTGTGCTGACAACCCAAAAGGTTGAGTACGGCAAGGCTGCAAAGGCGCCTGCAAATCCTCAGCGCCCAAGTGATGATTACTACGATTATGTGTTCTCCGGCTGGCAGCTTGATTACAGCAAGGTCACTTGTGATCTTGTCATTGCGCCAAGCTATGAGCCTGTGCTGAAACCCGAGTACAGACAGCAAGGAGGCGGCTGATATGAATTGCAAGCTTATCTTTTACGCTGCTCGCAAAACCTCGTTTTGCGAAAGAGCTTTGCAAAAAAGTTTTTCTGAGCTTGACCTCAAGCTTGAAGAAACCACATTCGCCACTGAAAGTATCAGACTCGGAGAACTATTGACAAATGCGTTTGCAAGCGTTAATATAGTGTTTGTTGTCGGAGGACTTGAGTTTGACAACGACAAAGGAACAGTTAATATAATTTCAAAAGCTTGTGCGGCTTGTGAAACAGATGACTGCAAAAAGCTCAAAAATGACTTGGGTGATGACGGATATGTTATCAGATCGGCAAATCAGATTCTTGTTTTGTTGCCGGATGAGCCGGAGCAGATTGAAGTGATTATGCAGGGACCTGTCAGCGGATATATAAGGTTATGCTGCAAGACCGCAAATATTGTGAGGGTATAAATTTATGACAAATACATTTGAAAAGTATGAATCGTCCGTTCGCTCCTATTGCAGACACTTTCCTACAGTGTTTACAGATGCAAAAGGAGCAGTGATGAAGGACGAGAACGGTGAGGAGTATATAGACTTTTTCTGCGGCGCAGGTGCTGTGAATTACGGTCACAACAATGATTATATAAAGAAAAAGGTTGTAGACTATCTTTCCGGTGACGGAATAATTCATGCGCTTGATATGTATACCGTACCAAAACGTGAGTTTATTGATGCGCTCGAAAAGAAGATAATTGAGCCACGCGGTTACAAATACAGAATACAGTTCACAGGTCCTACCGGAACTAACGCTGTTGAAGCGGCTCTTAAACTTGCCAGAAAGATTAAGGGCAGAAGAAATGTATTTGCATTTATGGGTTGTTTTCACGGTATGACTCTCGGCGCGCTTTCTCTTACGTCTGAAATGTATGCACGTAACGGTGCAGGTGCAACGCTTGTTGACTGCACACATATTCCTGCTCCGTATATGGTTCCGGGGATGGATGTTATAAAGTATATGCAGACAATTATTGATGACGACCATTCGGGCATCGAAAAGCCTGCCGCTGTTGTTATGGAAACCGTACAGGCTGAGGGCGGCATCAGAGTTTTTGATAACAAGTTCCTTCAGGATGTCAGAGAATTTTGCGACCGCAATGACATTTTGCTGATAGTTGACGACATTCAAATCGGATGTTGCCGCAGCGGCACATTCTTCTCGTTTGAAAGAGCAGGCATTACGCCTGATATCGTAGTTATGTCAAAGTCAATCGGCGGCATCGGTATGCCTTTGGCAATCGTTTTGCACAAGGAAGAGCTTGACGTGTGGAAGCCGGGCGAGCACAACGGCACATTCAGAGGCAACCAGCTTTCATTTGTAGCAGGTGCGGCGGCAATCGATTATCTTATTGAAAATAATGTTGAGGCAGAAACCCGACGCAAGGGCGAGATAGTCAAGAACTTTGTCGAAAGAGAAATTCTTTCGCTGGACTCACGTCTTGAGCTGAGAGGTATAGGTCTTATCTGGGGCATTGATTTTGCAGGAATTGATTCTGCAATGTCAGAAAAGGTAATTGAAAAGTGCTTTGAAAATAAACTTATATGTGAATGTGCAGGCAGAGAAGGCTCGGTTGTAAAAATTATGCCTCCGCTTGTAATTCCCGATGAAATGCTCATCAAAGGACTTGAGATAATAAAAAATGCAATCAAATTCGTAATTTAGTCAGAGATTAATATTAAACCTCCGTCATTGATTGACGGAGGTTTTTGCGTGAGAAATATAAAACACAAGGAAGCTCACTTAGGGCTTACTTGTGTTTGTTTAAATAAAAATTACATATTAAAGCTATCTTCCGCAAAGAATATCTTGTATCAGTTCGCGTTCGTCCATATGATACTTTACACCCTTAATTTCCTGATAATCTTCGTGACCCTTGCCTGCAAGCACGATAATGTCGCCGTCCTGAGCGTTTTCGATACAATATCTAATTGCTTCTTTTCGGTTGGGAACAACAACGTATTTACCGTCTGTCTTGTTGATGCCTGTCTTTATATCCTCAATTATATCCATTACATCTTCAAAGCGTGAATTGTCCTCGGTGATAACCGACAAGTCGCTTAATTTGCCGGATACTTCACCCATCTCATATCGGCGCACCTTTGGGCGGTTTCCACCTGCACCAAACATTGTGATAAGTCGGTTGGGATTGTACTGACGAAGAGTAGTGAGAACATTCTCCATAGACAGTGCGTTGTGAGCGTAGTCAATAAGAAGAGTATAATTACCCGGGACCGTGACAGGTTCAACTCTGCCTTTTACCTTAGCCGCTTTAAGTCCGTTAATAATTGCGCTGTCATCAATGTCAAAAAACGAAACAGCGGCAATAGCGGCAAGTGCATTGTAGACGTTGAATTTGCCCGGGATTCCAACATCAACGTTCAGTGTTTTAATACCTTCGGTTTCAAAATGAACGCCTATAAATCCGTTGTCTGAGAGCAAATGGTCGTTTTTTGCAACAAGCTCTGCTTCCTTTGAAAAACCAAAGGTAAGTACAGGCGAAGATGAGTTTTTTGTGATTTCTTTCCAATTTGCGTCGTCAATATTTGCCGCAGTAAACCTGCACATACCAAACAACAGGCTCTTGCAGTAGAGATATTCAGCCATATCTTTGTGCTCTACACCGCCTATGTGGTCGTCCGAGAAGTTTGTGAATACACCTACATCAAAGTTGAGCCCTGCAAGGCGGCTGTGTTTAAGTCCGATTGATGATGCTTCAATAACCATTGCCTTGCAGCCTGCATTTATCATATCGCGCATTGATTTCTGAATTTCGTAGGACTCAGGCGTTGTATTGTCGGTCTTAACGGTTTTGCCGTCATACACTATGCCAAGTGTGCCGATTGTGCCTGTCTTTATTCCTGCCTGTTCAAAAATTTCTGCAATCATAGCCGTAGTGGTGGTTTTGCCCTTTGTGCCTGTTATTGCAACAGTGTACATTTCTTCGTCGGGGTGACCGAAAAATTCAACGCTCATAAGCGCTAGAGCCTTGCGAGTATCGTCAGTTTTAATGACGGCTATACTTTGCGGCACTTCAAAATCAAGCTCGTCGCTGATAATCAGCGCAGTCGCGCCCTTTTGAACAGCCATTTCTGCAAACTTGTGACCGTCTGCCGCGTAGCCTTTCAGACAAACAAAGGCAGTGCCGTCAAAAACCTTGCGTGAATCATAGATGATGTCGCTGATTTCAGGATTAATATCGTTTATTACCGTATAATTTACATTAACAAGTAGGTCTTTGAGCTTCATAATTGCACTCCAATCAAATTTGTGCTGATTAATCTGTACACTAAACCTGCAAAATGCAGTTCGTGCAATACATTAATCAGTGTTAATCTAATTATACCAATTATGCTTGCGTATTACAACCGTAAAAAGAAAAAATGCTTTTTGGTAAAATTACACTAAAAAATTTTGCTTTTTGAGTAAATCAGGATTTTTCAGAAAGGTAAAGTCAAAATTTGTTATATGGGTTGAAAAATAAATGGAAATGATTGGTAATAATGCACAAGGTAATATTTGGCAATTTATACAATAAATATTATTGTGCTTTGTGCAAAAAATAAAATTATCTCAAAATTGATGTCAAATTGAACAAATAAATTAAAATAATTTAACGATATAGATAAAAAGTACAAAGGTAGTTGAAATTTGGTCAATTTTTTGATATGATTTATGTAGTGGACGAAGAGTGCTTTTGTGCATTTTGCTCCATATAGAATCCGTAACGGAAACAAAATATATTAAATCAGAAAGAAGGATTTTTGATGAAAAAAATTTTCGCCATTTTATTGGCAGGTATGATGACCGCAACAGCACTTGTCGGCTGCGGCGGCGGAGACACATCAACAGGCAGCTCAAAGCCGGAGGAATCTTCAGGTGCTCCGGCAAACAGTGAAAAGGTTAACGAAACAGGCTCACTTGCTGACGAAAGCTACTTTGCAGACGAGGGTACCGCTGAGAACCCAATCTCACTTAAGGTATGGGCACCTGATAAGGCAGTAAGTCTTGTTAAGAAGCAGATTGAAGAATTTAAAAAGGCTTATCCTAACACCAATTTCAAAGAAATCACAGTTGTAGCACAGGGCGAGACTGACGCTGCTACAAATATGCTTAACGACCCATCAGTTGCTGCTGACGTATTCAGCCTTCCGAGTGACCAGCTTGACAAGCTCGTTGACGCAGGTGTTATTGCTCCTGTAGCTTTCAAAGAAACTGTAACTGCTAAGAACTCAGAAGACACAGTTAAGGGCGGCACACTTGTTAATCCTAAGGACAAGAAAGACACACTCTATGCTTATCCTGAAACAAACGACAACGGTTACTACCTCGTTTATGATAACTCAGTAGTATCAGACGACCAGGCAAAGACACTTGAGGGTGTTCTTGAGGCTTGCGAAAAGGCAGGCAAGCAGTTTATCATGGACTGCGGCGACGGTTTCTATGCTTGTACTTTTGCTTTCACAGCAGGCGTTAAGATAGACGGTCTTGAGGCAGACGGCACTCAGAAGTTTGTTAAGTATGACGAGGACGAGGCTGTTAAGACTCTTCAGGCATTCGCTAAGCTTATGAAGGATTATAAGGGCACATTCAAGTCACTTAACCCAACAAACATCAACTCAGGATTTAAGACTGGCAAGACAGGCGCTGGTTTTGACGGTTCTTGGAACACAGCAGACAACCAGAAGGCTCTTGGCGACAAGTTCGGCGCCGCTAAGCTCCCAACAATTAAGGTTGGCGACGAAGACAAGCAGCTCGTTTCAATATTTGGTTACAAGTATATCGGTGTAAACGGTTCTTCTAAGTTCCCGAAGGCTGCTCAGATTCTTGCTAACTACCTCGCAGGCGAGGAGTGCCAGCTTCAGAGAACAGAGGAACTCGGTTGGGGTCCTTCAAACATTGCAGTTCAGGGCAACAAGGCTGTAACAGAGAGCGAAGTTCTCCAGGCAATCAAAGAGCAGGCTTCTAACGCTTGTGCACAGGTTAACATCGCTTCAACATTCTGGACACCAATGGGCAACCTTGGTAACAAGCTTGTTTCTGACAGCTGGAAGCCGGATGATGCAGCAGCTACAAAGAAGCTCCTTGACGACACAATCGCAAACGTTCGTGATGAGGGCTGATTGCAGCACAGAGAAGCTAATCTGAATAAAGAAATATTATACGGGGTGCTCCACTTTACGGAGTGCCCCGTAAATGTACCATAATTGCGTTATCACAGACATTCTGTCGGTATTCATACACCAAACGAATAATGTTTTATTACAGAATATTATGATAGCGTAAAAGATATTATTAGTTTGGTGTATAGAAGAATTAGCAAACTATACTAAGGAGAGAGCGTATGACATTTGTTGAATACAAAATGCTTAACCCTTTTCAAAGATTTGTTTACAATTTTAAGAAGTTTATAAAGGCAGCTCCAAAGGCTGTTGCAAACTTCTTTATTATGATTGGCAAAGCAATAGTTAGTTTCTTTGTTGGTATAGGCAAAGGTGTTGCTAACTATTTCAAAACCTTTGTAAAAGGCGACTGGGCAACAAAATTCTCGTATTTAATCTTTGGCTTTGGTGACATACACAAGGGTAAATACTATAAAGGCATCTTATTCTTTTTAGCTGAAGTATTATACATACTTTACATGATGTTCTTTGGTTGGACCTATCTGTCAAAGTTCTTGACACTGGGTACTGTTGAAACAGTATACGTCAATGACGGCATTTTCAGCACACCTATATACGGTGATAACTCAATGCTTATTTTGCTGTATTCTGTACTTACAATCGTTATTACGGTTGTAGTTTTTGCAATTTATATTGCTAATATCAAGGATGCATACAAGCATCAAATTATGAAGGCAAACGGTGAACAGCCAACACCTTTAAAGAAAGATATCAAAGAGTTTCTTGACGGCAAATACCACATCACTCTTATGTCTTTCCCATGTCTTATGATTGGTATTTTCAATATTTTGCCTCTTTTCTTTATGATTTTGATTGCGTTTACAAACTTTGACAAGACGCACACTCCTCCGGGATCTTTGTTCCACTGGGTTGGTTTTTCTAACTTCTCTTCATTGTTTGACCTTGTTAACAGCTCTCAAAAGGCAAAGACATTCCTTGAACTTACAGAGTGGACATTCATTTGGGCTGTTGCAGCTACATTCTCCAACTACATTCTTGGTATGATCGTTGCTCTTATGATCAACAAGAAGGGTATCAAGTTAAAGGCTTTGTGGAGAACACTTTTCGTTATTGCAATCGCTGTTCCGCAGTTCGTATCACTTCTTCTTATGAACCAGATGCTTCAGGAAAACGGTGCAATAAACATCTTGCTTTCAAGAATAACGGGTTCACCGGATACAATTAAGTTTGTAAGTGACCCTAACGCCAGGTGGCTGGCAAGACTGACGGTAATCATAGTTAACTGTTGGGTAGGTATTCCGTATACCATCCTGTCAATGTCGGGAATTCTTATGAATATTCCTGAGGATTTGTATGAATCCGCACGTATTGACGGTGCAAGTCCTGTTAAAACATTTACTAAGATTACGTTGCCGTATATGCTGTTTGTAACAACACCTCAGCTTATTACACAATTTGTAGGTAACATCAATAACTTTAACGTAATATTCCTGTTGACGGGCGGTGGACCGACAACAGAGGCATATTATCAGGCGGGACAAACCGATATCCTTGTCACGTGGCTTTACAACTTGAGTATGGGTGCCGAGCACAACTACGGTCTTGCTTCTGCTATCGGTATTCTTGTATTTATTATATGTGCAACGCTGTCGTTGATTGTATATAATAATACAAAATCTATGAAGGATGAGGAGGCGTTCTCATGATAAAAAGTTATAAGGCGAGAAGAATCATTGCTAATACTTTCATTTACGCCATCCTTATTATAATGGGTATTATCTGGATTTCTCCGTTTATTTACCTTGTAATGCATTCGTTCAGAGCAGAAGGTTCAATTAACGTACCTTACCTTATTCCGCACGAATGGTCATTCCAAAACTACATTGATTTGTTCACAGGTTCAGGCGGCGAGGCTTCTATCAACTTCCCAAGATGGTTCCTCAACACATTTATCGTAGCTTGCTTTAGCTGTGTTATTTCAACTGTATCGGTACTTATGGTAAGTTATGCATTCAGCCGTTTAAGATTTAGTGCTCGTAAAAAGTTTATGAACATTGCTATGATTCTCGGTATGTTCCCGGGCTTTATGTCAATGATTGCTATTTACTACTTATTAAAGGCAATGCATCTTGATCAGCAGCTTATTGCTCTTGTAATTTGCTACAGTTGCGGTGCAGGTTTGGGCTTCCAGATATCCAAGGGCTTCTTTGATACGATACCAAGAGCGCTTGATGAGGCGGCAACGATAGACGGCGCTACCAAAAACCAGATTTTCTGGAAGATTATTCTCCCAATGTCAAAACCAATCGTAGTTTACACAGTTCTCACATCATTTATCGGACCATGGACAGACTTTATCTTTGCTAAGATTATTATGGTTGATAACCGTGATAACTATACGGTTGCTATAGGACTTCAGCTAATGCTTTCTAACGACTTTATCAGTAACTACTTCAAACAGTTCCTTGCCGGAGCAGTTGTAGTTGCTCTTCCGATTACACTTCTCTTCTTGAAGATGCAGAAGTATTATGTTGAAGGTGTAACAGCCGGCGGCGTAAAGGGTTAATTTAATAAAACTCGTATTTGGGTGGCAGTCTTTGGCTGCCACCCACTTTAACAGGAGGAAAAAATGAAAAAGATAATTGCAATTTTATTGTCGGTAACATTGCTTGGCGGTTGTGTGCTCACAGGATGTTCCTCAAATGATGCATCATCAAAAAAGGAGGACAAGCCGGCGGCTGTTGCTGATCCGATGAAGGATATCAAAGCCGAGGCCTCAACTGACAAATACCGCAACTATTATGAAATTTTTGTAAATTCATTTGCAGACTCAAATGAGGACGATACAGGCGATTTGCAGGGTATAATTTCACAGCTTGATTACCTTAACGACGGTGATCCCAATACCGGAGACGACCTTGGCATTGACGGTATTTGGCTGACGCCTATTATGCCGTCAAAGTCATATCACAAGTATGACGTAGAGGATTATTACGACATTGATCCGGAGTTTGGTACTCTTGAGGATTTTGATGAGCTTGTAGATGAATGCCACAAGAGGGGGATAAGTATTATTCTTGACCTTGTGCTTAATCATATTTCATCAAGTAATCCAATGTTTGAGCAGGCAGCTGCCGAGGTTGCTGACGGCAATCTTGACGGAAACGCAAAGTATTTTGAAATTCACAAATCATCATATTTTGACAGTGATGTTCAGACTATTTCTCTCGGCGGCGGGTATGAGTGTGAGGCTAATTTTTCTCACGAAATGCCTGAGTGGAACTTAAATTCCAAAGAAACAAGGGAAGAGTTCACAAACATAGCCAAGTTTTGGCTTGAGGACCACAAGGTTGACGGTTTCAGACTTGATGCTTGCAAATTCTATAATAACAAGGATACCGACGGTGCAGAATTTTTAAAATGGTTCTATGAAACCTGTCAGAAGTTTAATCCTGACGTATATATGGTTGGTGAAACATGGAGTGATGACTCTGATATTGAGCACCTTTATACATCAGGCATTGACAGCCAGTTCGCTTTTAAATTTTCAACATCTACCGGCACATTTATCAGTAACGTAATTTCGCAGAACGGTATGGCTACCTTTAAAAAGGCGATGAATTATGACAACAAACTTAAAGACAGCAATCCAAACGAGATTAACGCTATGTTCCTTTCAAACCACGATCAGGTAAGAAGCGCTAACGTGCTTGAGGCTCAAGGACTTTCAAGTCAGAAGCTCGCAGCAGCAGCATACCTGCTTTGTCCGGGCAATCCGTTTATCTATTACGGCGAGGAAATCGGAATAAAGGCGCCTAATACAACAAATGATGCGGCATACAGATCACAGATGATTTTTGACAGTGAAAATCTGCCGTCAATTTTTGTAAACGGTATAGGCGATGTGCCTGACGAGCCAACCTACGGCGGTGTTAAGCAGCAGCTTGAGGATAAAAATTCACTGCTCAACTACTATCGCAGAATTCTTAAGATCAAACTGCAAAATCCTGAAATTGCAAGAGGCAGCATTACATCTCTTGAGGATTTTGGTGACAGCAATATTGGTGCATATTATGTTGAGTATGATGGTTCAAAACTTATGATTATCCATAACTTTAACAAGACCGATGCTAAAGAATTGACTATTACAGATGATATGATAAAGAATGCACAGGTTCGTGCAGACCTTGTTGCAGAAAGTGCAGACAAGCATATTGAGCTGAAAGACGGCAAGCTTTCACTTCCTGCTCAGTCAACAGTAGTTTTAAAGTCAGTGGCATGATATTGCAATTAACAATTTACAATTAACAATTTACAATTACGGTCGAGCAGATAGGTTGATGTATTTTAACACGATATTTGCCCGACCGTAACAATTTTAATCAACGGCAACGAATTAAATGAG
This sequence comes from Ruminococcaceae bacterium UBA7127, assembly GCA_002493005.1. Taxonomy (GTDB): domain Bacteria; phylum Bacillota; class Clostridia; order Oscillospirales; family Acutalibacteraceae; genus Ruminococcoides. The sequence continues at coordinate 5,265 of DKXL01000042.1, read as the reverse complement.
AATTTTATATTTTATTTAGTAGGGGCGACCATTGGTCGTCCGTAGCAGAAACGTCAAGGTGGTGTACGGCGATTGTTTTATTATCCCACGTTTTGCGGCGGCGGCAACGTGACGTTGCATCCATTTTCAAGTAGATAGGTTGATATATTTTAATATGTCATTTGCCCGACGATGACAATCCGTTTTCGGACGACCATTGGTCGTCCCTACCGGATGGATATTTGTACGTTAGTCGATTCTTGCGGCGGCATGATGCCGCTTACAATTCGAGTAGATAGGTTGATATATTTTAATTCGACGGTTGCCCGACAATAAAGTTAAAACTAAACCAACGCAAGTCGATTCTTGCGTTACCAATAGAAAAATGCTTGACTCGGGCTACCGATGTTAAGTTGTACTCCGACTAATATACCCGAACTAAAAATAAAAAAATGCTTGACAAATTACGTCAGCATAGTTTATAATTGTTAATCGTGGGACACTCTATAATTGCGCCCTTTTGTAGGTGCGTTCAGGTGTCGTCACGTTGCTTTGCAGGGCAAAGCAGGTTTTTCAATTCTAATTTTTTTGAAAGGAGGACAAATATGCCTACATTTAACCAGTTGGTACGTAAGGGCAGACAGGTTTCCGAGAAGAAAGCAAAGGCACCTGCTCTCTTAAAGGGCTGGAACTCAAAAAAGCGTGTTGCTATTGACCAAAGCTCTCCACAAAAGAGAGGTGTTTGTACTGCTGTAAAGACTGCTACACCTAAAAAGCCTAACTCAGCGCTCAGAAAGATTGCCAGAGTAAGACTTTCTAATGGTATTGAAGTCAGTTCCTATATTCCCGGCGTAGGTCACAACCTTCAGGAGCACAGCGTTGTTCTTATTCGTGGTGGCCGTGTTAAGGACTTGCCTGGTGTTCGTTACCACATTGTTCGTGGTACACTCGATGCTCAGGGTGTGTCAGGTCGTATGCAGTCCCGTTCTAAGTACGGTGCAAAGCGTCCAAAGAAAGGCAAATAATAGGTAAATCTAAATGATTTTGCCAAATAGGAATTGACAAAACTCTCTTGACTTAATAATTAAGTTCTGCTATGCGGCAGGAACTTTGCCATATATAGGTAGAAGGTCTTGTTGGCATACGGGAGTTTGTCGCTTTCGAGTACCTATGATATCTCAATTATTGTGAAGGAGGGAAGCAAAGTGCCAAGAAGAGGTTCTATTGCGAAGCGTGATGTATTACCAGATCCGCTTTATAATTCAAAACTCGTAACTCGTCTTATCAACAACATTATGTACGACGGTAAAAAGGGCGTTGCTCAGAAAATTGTTTACGGTGCATTCGATATTATTGCTGACAAGACAGGTAACAACCCACTCGAAGTTTTCGAGCAGGCTATGGAAAATGTTATGCCGGTTCTTGAGGTTAAGGCTCGTCGTGTCGGCGGTGCTACTTACCAGGTTCCAATGGAAGTTCGTCCTGAAAGACGTCAGACACTCGGTCTTCGTTGGATTTCAACTTACTCAAGAGCTCGCAGCGAAAAGACAATGAAGGAAAGACTTGCAGGAGAAATCCTTGATGCCACAAACGGTGCAGGCGGCGCATTCAAAAAGCGTGAAGACACTCACAAAATGGCTGAAGCTAACAAGGCTTTCGCTCATTACAGATGGTAATTTGATTATCAGAGTAATTCTAAATAGGAGGATTTTATGCCAAGACAGGTTTCACTTGAACAGACAAGAAATATCGGTATCATGGCTCATATCGATGCCGGTAAGACTACAACAACTGAGCGTATCCTGTACTATACCGGCGTAAACCATAAAATCGGTGAGACTCACGACGGTGCTTCTACCATGGACTGGATGGTTCAGGAGAAGGAGCGTGGTATCACAATCACATCTGCTGCTACAACAGCTTACTGGAAGGGCAGCAAGATGCAGTACGACCAGCACAGAATTAACATCATCGACACACCGGGTCACGTTGACTTCACAGTTGAAGTTGAGCGTTCACTTCGTGTTCTTGACGGTTCTGTTACAGTATTGTGCGCAAAGGGCGGCGTTGAGCCTCAGTCAGAAACCGTATGGCGTCAGGCTGATAACTACGGCGTTCCAAGAATGGTTTATGTAAATAAAATGGACATCATGGGTGCTAACTTCTTCCATGTTGTTCAGATGATGAAGGACAGACTTAAATGTAATGCTGTTCCGATTCAGCTTCCAATCGGTTCCGAGAGTGATTTTACAGGTATCATTGACCTTGTTACAATGAAGGCTGAAATTTATCACAACGAGGACGGTACAGACTACAGCGAGGAAGAAATTCCTGCTGAGATGAAAGATATTGCTGACGAATACCGTGAAAAGCTCATTGAGTCAGTTGCAGAGCTTGACGAAGAGCTTATGGAAAAGTATTTCGGCGGCGAAGAACTCACTATTGATGAGATTAAAAGAACAATCAGAAAAGCAACAATTGCAAATGAAATGATCCCTGTAACCTGCGGTTCTTCATACCGTAACAAGGGCGTTCAGATGCTCCTTGACGCTATTATTGATTATATGCCGGCTCCTACAGATGTACCTGCTATCAAGGGTACTGATCCGGATACCGGTGATGAAGTAGAGAGAAAGTCATCTGATTCAGAGCCGTTTGCTGCTCTTGCATTCAAGATTGCTACTGACCCGTTCGTAGGTAAGCTCTGCTTCTTCCGTGTATACTCAGGTAAGGTTAGCGCCGGTACTACTGTATACAACTCGGTTAAGGACAACAACGAGCGTATGGGCAGAATTTTGCAGATGCACGCTAACGACAGAAAAGATATCGACTGCTGCTACGCAGGTGATATTGCTGCTGCTGTTGGTCTTAAGAATACAACAACCGGTGACACACTCTGCGATGAAAAGGCTCCTGTAATTTTGGAGTCAATGGAATTCCCGGAGCCTGTTATCCGTGTTGCTATCGAGCCTAAGACAAAGGCAGGCCAGGAGAAGATGGGTATTGCTCTTGCAAAGCTTGCAGAAGAAGACCCGACATTCAAGGCTTATACTGATGAAGAAACAGGACAGACTATTATCGCCGGTATGGGTGAGCTTCACCTCGAAATCATTGTTGACCGTCTCCTTCGTGAATTTAAGGTAGAGGCTAACATCGGTGCTCCTCAGGTTGCATACAAAGAAACTATCCGTCAGGAAGCTTCTGTTGATGAAAAGTATGCTCGTCAGTCAGGCGGTAAGGGTCAGTACGGTCACGTTAAAATCAACGTATTCCCGAACAAAGACAAGGGCTATGAGTTTGTTAACAACATTGTCGGCGGTGCGATTCCTAAGGAATATATTCCTGCTGTTGACCAGGGTATCCAGGGCGCAATGCTCAGCGGTGTTGTTGCAGGCTACAACGTAGTTGATGTTAGAGTTGAGCTTTATGATGGTTCATACCACGAGGTTGACTCATCAGAAATGGCATTTAAGATTGCCGGCTCAATGGCATTCAAGAGCGCTATGAAGAAGGCAGATCCTGTACTTCTTGAGCCTATTATGAAGGTTACTGTTATTACCCCTGAGGAATACCTCGGTGACGTAATCGGCGACCTTAACTCACGCCGTGGTATGATCCAGAGCATGGAAGCAGACAACGGCGCACAGAGAGTTATTGCTCATGTTCCGCTTTCTGAGATGTTTGGTTACGCAACAGATATGCGTTCAAAAACTCAGGGTCGTGGTCAGTATGTTATGGAGCCTGACACATATGCAGAGGTTCCGAGAAACATTGCTGAAAAGATTATGAGCGAAAGAGCTAAAAAAGACTAATAAAATAAGCCTTTTTCAAAAAAATGTATTGATTTTTTCTGAAATAATTGGTACAATAACATTAAATCTATTGTAAATTTTTTTACAAAAATAAGGAGGAAATTTCCAATGGCAAGAGAAAAATTTGAAAGAAATAAACCACACGTTAACATTGGTACAATCGGACACGTTGACCATGGTAAAACAACACTTACTGCTGCTATTACTAAGGTTCTCAACCTTGAGGGTGACGCTGATTTCGTTGATTACGCTAACATCGATAAGGCTCCTGAGGAGAGAGAGCGTGGTATCACAATCAACACAGCTCACGTTGAGTATGAAACAGCTAACCGTCACTATGCACACGTTGACTGCCCAGGCCATGCTGACTATGTAAAGAACATGATCACAGGTGCTGCTCAGATGGACGGCGC
>DKXL01000042.1:0-735 GCA_002493005.1 Ruminococcaceae bacterium UBA7127 | reverse complement strand
GGACGGCGCTATCCTCGTTGTATCTGCTGCTGATGGTCCTATGCCACAGACAAGAGAGCACATCCTTCTTTCTCGTCAGGTAGGTGTACCTTACATCGTAGTATTTATGAACAAGACTGACCAGGTTGACGACGAAGAGCTTCTTGAGCTCGTAGAGATGGAGATCCGTGACCTCCTCAACGAGTACGAGTTCCCGGGCGATGACACACCAATCATCAAGGGTTCAGCTTATGTTGCTCTTACAAGCGATTCTAAGGATCCTAAGGCTCCTGAGTACGCTCCAATCCACGAGCTTATGGCTGCTGTTGACGAGTTCATTCCAACTCCTGACCGTAAGGCTGACCAGCCATTCCTTATGCCTGTTGAGGACGTATTCACAATCACAGGCCGTGGTACAGTTGCTACAGGTAGAGTTGAAAGAGGTCAGATTAAGACTTCTGAAGAAGTTGAAATCGTTGGTCTTACAGACGAGAGAAGAAAAGTTGTTGTTACAGGTCTTGAGATGTTCAGAAAGACTCTTGACTATGCTGAGGCAGGCGACAACGTAGGTGTACTCCTCCGTGGTGTTCAGAGAACTGAAATCCAGAGAGGTCAGGTACTTGCTAAGCCAGGTACAATCAACCCACACACAAAGTTCCGTGGTCAGGTTTACGTTCTTACTAAGGACGAAGGTGGCCGTCATACTCCATTCTTCAACAACTATCGTCCACAGTTCTACTTCAGAACAACAGACGT
>DKXL01000043.1 GCA_002493005.1 Ruminococcaceae bacterium UBA7127 | reverse complement strand
TCTTTTTTTGTCAACACCTTTTTTAAGAAAATTTGAAAAATATTTTATTTTTTTTGATTTTCTTCATTTTATATAAAAATAGTGCAATATCAACTATCTTACAAGCAACTTTTTAAACAACCGTCAAATGATTTTACACTTACTGCATAAGCTGTTAAAAAGTTACATGAAACGACTAAAAAAGCAATAATTTATACTCGCCCCTTTGTGAATTTGTATAATGTGTAAGAAGTATATTTATTTAATTTGAACAAACTTTGTGAAACTTGAGAAAAAACTATAGCTTTTTTCTGAAAATGTGTTATTATAATTATGTAAAAGTCTTTTAAAGAATTACTTTGAAAAACTTTTAGGCGCAAATACACGGAGGTGCGATATGAGTTGTGATAAAATCATTACCATTACACGTCAGTATGGTTCAGGCGGACATGACATCGGCAAAGCTCTTGCCGAAAAATTAAATGTATCGTTCTATGATAAAGAGCTTATATCTATTGCTGCAAAAGAAAGCGGCATAGCCCCTGAAGTATTTGAGCATGCCGACGAAAAAGCTGCCAACAGTTTACTGTATTCCTTGTCTGTGGGGCTATACAATTACGGCAACAGCTTTTCATCGGTTGAAGACTTGCCTTTGAATGACCGTCTTTATATTGTTCAGCATAAGATTATCAGGGAATTAGCGGAAAAGGAAAATTTTGTAGTAGTTGGAAGATGTGCGGATTATGTGCTAAAGGATAATCCAAATATTGTGAAGGTGTTTATTTATGCTGATATTGACAAACGAGTTGAGCGTGCTGTCAAAAGGAAAGAAATTGACCCTGCTCGTGCTAAACAAGCGGTTTTGAAGGCTGACAAAAGCAGAGCTAACTATTATAGTTTTTATTCAGGACAGAAGTGGGGCTTGCCCGAAAATTATGATTTGTGTATTAACAGCACAAATCTTACTACCGAGCAGGCTGTTGATATTATAGCAAACTATATTGATGTTTGCAGTAACAACAAAAAATAATTCTCATATTTGTTTATCTCCTGAATATACTATACTGTTTAATTTAAGGAGGTGTACAAATTGAAATTCGTTGTTATGGATATTGACGATTTTATCTTTGGTAATGAAGAATGGTATGAAAGCGAAAGATAAAATAATTGATTTTTAATTCAAATTTATTTTTCATTGACATAAAATCCTCGAAAGCGTGCGCACGTTGTGCGTACGCTTTTTATTTTTTAACTTTTTAACATAAAAAAGCGGCGTGCAGACAAATTCAATTTACAAATTACAATGCACAATTATCCATTTTGGTTGAGCAGACAGGTTGTTATGAAAAACATCCGATTATGCCCGAAATTATAACAAAAATAAATCAAACGCGAGTCGATTCTTGCGTTATCAATAGAAAAATGCTTGATTCGGGATACCGATTTTAAGCGGTGGTGCGAGGAATATACACGAACTAAATAACGGCGGATACTAATAATTAGTATCCGCCGTTATATGCGCCCTTAAAGCGAAACGAGGGCTTGCAGTAATATTATATGCGCTGTTAATGGAATTATTCATTGTTTCCTATAAAACTTAACGGATCAGCATACTTGCCGTCAATTTTTACTGAAACGTGAATATGGTCGGTATCATTTGCTTCAAACGGAACAGTTCCGATTGTGCCAATCTTATCCCCTGTTTTTACAGAGTCACCTTTTTGTACATCAACAGCTCCAAGTCCGCTGTAAATGCACACAACATTGTTAGTAGAAATTTCAACAATTTTTCCGTACATTCTGTCTTCATACACTTTTGTGACTGCGCCGTCGGTCATTGCAATGACATCATCGCCGATTTTACCGGCAAAATCAACGCCGGTATGAGGCTTCCATACATTAAGAGTCTTAAAATAAACGCTTTTTTCTGTGTATTCACGTATAACATTGTTGGACTTAAGCGGATAGTTCAAAGTAAGGTCCGTAGACAACAATGTTTCGAGTGCAGTTCTTGAATTCTCCGTAGCAGGTGCAGTTGTCGGTTGGGTCGGCTCCGAAGATATAAGTGTAGGGATTTCCATATCAAGCTTTGGCTCAGGAATAGTCTCCTTAACCCCTGACACGTTCTCGTTTACCTGCACTATCTGAGTTGGCGATGTCTGTTTAATTTCACCAATACCATCATTTACAGATAGTGTGTTATAAGTTGAATACACCGCCATACACACTGCAATCAAGCATATTGAAAACGCAGTATAGAATCCGATTTTTTCTCGACGACTGCGTCTTTTTCTCCTGTTGTTGCTATAATAATCGCTCATAAAAAAGCACCTCCGCAAATATTATTGGCAGAGGTGCTAAATTTATACAGGTTATTTAATTTTTTCGATTTTTACTGAATAATCGAATACACAGAACACTTAAGAATTAAACTTTCTGGCAAACTGCGTTGATTGAATCAGGAATTTCGTTCTCATCAGCTGAAATGAGAAGAACAATGTTTGTTGATGCTGTTTTGGAAAGCTCCTGAAGCTTCTTAGTGAAATTTTCAATACCGGCTACACCCTCAGGGCAAATCTTTAAGGTTGAGTCAACAAGGATATCTGTAACATCATAGTTACCTGCACAAATACCACTGATAAAACCAAAGAGCATATCGTAACCATTTACGAGATACTGGTCTGTATCAATAAGTCTTGCCTTGTGTGTTACATCGTATGTAAGCTTTGAGCCCTTTTCGATAACAACAACGTTGCCCGAAGAAGCGGCTACAGCTTCATTTGCAAGAGAAATAAGCTTTTTTGTTTTTCCTGTACCTTTTTTACCGATAAGTAAAGTAACCATAATAAGTTCCTCCGTTATTAACTTTATAATTTTTAAGAAATTATCCGAGTCTTGCCTCAAGAGCAGCCTTCTGATCTTCGTAACCGGGCTTGCCGAGCAGAGCAAACATATTCTTCTTGTAGCTTTCAACCCCGGGCTGATTGAATGGATTTACACCAAGCATATAGCCTGAAATTGCACAAGCCTTCTCAAAGAAATAGATAAGATAGCCAAGCTCTGATTCGTTCATCTCAGGTACATTGAGCACAACGTTCGGCACACCGCCGTCATTGTGAGCAAGAACTGTACCCTCAAAAGCCTTTTGATTGACAAATCCCATTGTCTTGCCTGAAAGGAAGTTAAGACCGTCAACGTTAGTCGGATCTGTACCAAGAGTAACTTCTTTTTTACATTTATCAAATAGAACAACAGTTTCAAACATTGTGCGTCTGCCGTCCTGAATGAACTGACCAAGCGAATGAAGGTCGGTTGAGAAGATAACGCTTGCAGGGAAAAGTCCCTTGTTATCCTTGCCCTCACTCTCAGCGAAAAGCTGCTTAAACCACTCTGACATCATTGTATAGGCAGGTTCATAAGATACCATAACCTCCATTGTCTTGCCCTTGCGGTAAAGAATGTTGCGGATTGCAGCATATTTATAGCAATCGTTTGTCATTAAATCATCGTTGTCAAATTCTTTTTGAGCAGTCTGAGCACCCTGCATAAGTGCGTCAATGTCAGCACCCGATACAGCGATTGGAAGAAGTCCTACTGCTGTAAGAACCGAGAAACGACCGCCGACATCATCAGGTACCACAAATGTTTCGTAGCCCTCCTCATCAGCCAAAGCCTTGAGAGTGCCGCGAGCCTTGTCGGTTGTGCAGAAAATACGCTCTCTTGCGCCGTCTTTGCCATACTTTTTCTCAAGCATCTCACGGAACACACGAAAAGCGATTGCAGGCTCGGTTGTTGTGCCTGATTTTGAAATCATATTTACGGAAACATCCTTGCCCTCGCAAAGCTCCATAATCTCAGCAAGCGCTGATGAGCTGATTGAGTTGCCTGTAAAGAAAATCTGCGGAGTGTCTTTGCAGGTAAGATTGTAATTCTGTGAAGTAAGAAACTCGATTGCAGCGCGGGCACCGAGGTATGAACCTCCGATACCTATTACAATGAATACATCTGAATTATTTTTGATTTTTTCAGCAGCAACCTTTATGCGTGCAAACTCATCCTTGTCATAATCTGTCGGAAGGTTGAGCCAGCCAAGAAAATCATTACCAAGACCTGTGCCGTCGTGGAGCACCTTGTGAGCAGCTTTTACCTCGGCAGCAACGCCTTCGTACTCGTGAGCACTGATAAAACCATCTAAATACTTACCGTTTAATTTTGTTGCCATTTATAAATTCCCCCAAAATTTAAATTTGGAAATACACCGACAAATTAAGTAAGCAAAAATCAAATCGGCAGGCAAAGCTTACACCGAAATGTTAAAGCGTAACTTAATTGTTGGTATTTAATATCTTTATTGTTTTATTATACTATAACAAGAGGTTTTTTGCAAGGTTAATTCGTCATTTTTTATAATGTGATTAGAGAATTAAAAACAACTGCAAATATTGAGCCGAAACAGGTCTGCTCAATATCTTTCATTGCGACAATGTCAAAAGTTTTTGCAGGCTTATTATCGACCAAATAAGTCAGCGTTCCTATTTTTTGATTTTTCTTTACAGGCGCAGTCAGTGAGTCGGGAATTTCGACTTTGGTTGTGATTTCGGGAGTTTTGCTTTTATCAAGAACAATGCTTGACGACACCCTGCACATTAAGTCAACGCTGTTCTCCATTCCCTGTTCAACCGATATGCTCTTGGGCATATCATCTGGCAACGTTAATTCTCTAACAGAAATATTCGCAAAACCGTAGTCAAGCAATGCCGCTGCGTCGGAAAATCTCTCCTTGCCGGTTTTGCACCCGAGCACTACAGATACAAGCGATACATTTCCTCTTGTTGCAGAAGCCGCCATACAACAGCCTGCATCATTTGTTGTGCCCGTTTTGAGTCCGGTTATACCATTGTAAGTTTTTAACAATTTGTTGGTATTTACAATTTGTGTTTTGCCACCGCGAAGATTATCAAGCCAAATTGATGTGTAATCAAATATTTTTTCGTGCTTCATTAATTCTCTTGACATAACGGCAACATCATATGCAGAGGTTATGTGACCTTCCTCATCAAGTCCGTTGCAGTTTTTAAACACCGTATCGTTCATCTTGAGCTGTTTTGCACGTTCGTTCATCTTCTCAACAAAAGAATCTTCACTGCCGCACAAATGCTCAGCAAGCGCAACGGCGGCATCATTAGCCGAGGCAACTACTGTTGCCTTTATCATATCGTCTGCGCTCATTGTTTCGCCCGGTTCAAGCCATATATCACTGCCTCCCATTGACGAAGCGTGCTCAGATGCAGTTATGGTATCGTCAAGGCTGAGCTTGCCGTTATCGATTGCCTCAAACACAAGCAACAAGGTCATAACCTTTGTTACGGAAGCACAAGCACGCTTTTCGTGGGGATTTTTTTCAAAAACGATTTTACCCGTTGAAGTTTCCATAAGCACAGCCGCAGGAGCAGTTATACTTTCTTTTGACAGAGCATTGACTTTGACAGGGATTATTGAAGTTATTATCAGTGCAAAGCACAGCGCCGAAGTCACAATTACCTTTCTTAATCTTAACATAAAAACACCTCGTTCATTAATATGAACAAGGTGTTATATGTATGTATAAAATCAGTCTATTAAGCACACCGCATGGGCAGAAATTCCCTCGAGTCTGCCGGTAAATCCGAGTTTTTCCTCGGTGGTTGCCTTTACACTGACAAGAGATACGTCTATGTTGCACGCATCTGCAATATTACTGCGCATAACATTTATGTATTCCTTAAGTTTTGGCTTTTGAGCAATAACAGTGGAATCTATATTGACAATTTTGTATCCGTTTTCACCAAGTACACGGCAAACCTCTTTTAAAAGCAAGATGCTGTCAGCACCTTTATAATGGTCATCGGTGTCGGGAAACAGCTTGCCGATATCGCCTAGCGCCGCGGCGCCAAGCAGAGCGTCCATAATTGCGTGAACCAGAACATCTGCATCAGAATGACCGAGCAGTCCGAGTTCAAAGGGGATTTCGGCACCACCCAAAATCAATTTTCGGTTTTCTGCAAATTTATGAACATCATATCCATGTCCTATTCTCATAATTATGCCTCACAAATTTAATAATACATCTTTATTCATAACTAACCTCTTGATTTTAAAATACTTTCGGCAATTATTACATCAATCGGTGTAGTCAGTTTAATATTCTCTTCACTGCCCTTTACCACTTGAACCTCGCCGCCCATATTTTCGATAAGCGCGCAATCATCGGTAAAGTTGATTACATTATCTCCTGCATTATCAAGCGCAAAGGTGTATAAATCCTTTTCAAACACCTGCGGCGTCTGAACTGCTCTGAGCTGTGAACGCAAAGGAGTGCTCTCTATGTTATTAAATCCGTCAACAACCTTGATTGTATCCTTGACAGATGTGCCAAGGGTTGCCGCACCTGTTTCAAACGCCGCCTCAACTACCCGTTTGATTTCCTCAACGGTAATCAACGGACGTGCTCCGTCATGAATAGCAAAATACTTTGCCTTTTCGCTTGCGGCTTTAACACCGTTACGAACGCTTTCGGCACGTGACGAACCGCCGGCAACCAAACGGCTTACCTTTGAGAAGTCATTTTCGGCAACAATGGAATTAATCCGCTGCATATCCTGATTGCGGCACACAACAATTACTTCTTTGATAAGATAACAGTTTTGGAATGCCTTAAGGGTATACTCGATTGCAGGACGTGAAAGCAACGGTATAAACTGCTTACTGTCTGCAATCCCCATACGAACCGAGCCGCCTGCCGCAACTATTATTGCAGAAACATATGCTGACATATTTACCCCTCCGTAAAAATCAGATTTTGTCTAACGCCTGTTTTAAATCATCAATAAGGTCGTCAACATTTTCAAGACCGACAGATAAACGAATAAGGTCGGGTGCAACGCCTGCATCAAGAAGCTGCTGTTCGGTCATCTGACGATGGGTGTGGCTTGCAGGGTGCAACAGGCAGGTTTTTGCATCGGCAACGTGAGTTGCGATTGTTGCGAGTTTTAAACTGTCCATAAACTTAACGGCAGTATCTCTTCCACCCTTAACTGCAAATGCAAGCACTCCGCACGAACCATTTGGCAAATATTTTTCTGCAAGGCTGTGATACTTGTCGCCTTCCAAATCAGGATAATCTACCCAGGCAATCTTATCATTTTCATTAAGGAACTCAGCCACAGCCAATGCGTTTTCACAATGTCTGTTCATTCTGACATGGAGTGATTCAAGACCGTTCATAAGATAAAATGCATTTTGCGGTGATTGAATTGAACCGAGGTCACGCATAAGCTGAGCGGTAGCCTTAGTAATATAGCCGAGCTTTCCGAACTTTTCGGCATAAACAATGCCGTGATATGAATCATCGGGTGTTGTAAGTCCCGGATATTTGTCGGCATAAGCCATCCAGTCAAAGTTGCCGCTGTCAACTATTGCACCGCCAACGCCTACTGCGTGTCCGTCCATATATTTTGTTGTGGAATGGGTTACAATGTCTGCTCCCCACTTGATAGGCTGACAATTTATCGGAGTTGCAAATGTGTTATCTACAATCAACGGTACGCCGTGAGAATGAGCAAGGCGAGCAAACTTTTCAATATCGAGCACAGATACAGTCGGATTTGTAATTGTTTCGCCAAACATTGCCCTTGTGTTAGGCTTGAATGCCTTGGCAAGTTCCTCCTCAGGTAAATCCTGATCGACAAAAGTAACATCGATGCCCATTTTCTTCATTGTAACACCGAGAAGATTAAATGTTCCGCCGTAAATTGAAGATGACGCAACAATGTGACTGCCTGTTTCGCAAATATTGAACAAGGCAAAAAAGTTAGCTGCCTGACCGCTTGATGTGAGCATTCCTGCAACACCGCCTTCAAGGTCAGCAATTTTTGCGGCAGTCATATCATTAGTCGGGTTCTGAAGTCGTGTATAAAAATAACCGCTTGCTTCAAGATCAAACAGTTTGCCCATATCATCGCTTGAATCATATTTGAAAGTAGTGCTCTGATAAATCGGAACCTGTCTTGGTTCACCGTTTTTGGGTTCGTAGCCTGAGTGCAGGCACTTAGTTTCTTGTTTCATTTATATTTCCTCCCAAGAATTATATTTAAAATTAAAATAGACCTTTTATTAAATTCATAATAAAGTCTGTTCCAAACACAGCAAGTGCAACAAGTCCGAGAAAAAGTAATGCTGTCACTACCCTCACGGTGGTGCGCTTAGCTCTGCTCATCGGTTCAAACTGCTCGTCATTTGATATAGCTTTATTGTCTGTAATGTTTTCTTCATTATCCACAATCTGCTCATCATCAAGTTTGATTGCCCCAATACCTACGCAGATATCATATGCCTGCTCATAAGCCGAATACGGCACAAGCACATTATATTTTGATTGGTCATATCCTGTGACTGCACTAACAGAATAATTGTGCTCGCACAATTCAGCATCATTCGGGATACCGGCATCCTCCAGCGCAGACTGAACACGCTTGAGTTCAAAGCCCTCTGCTGTGAGCAGATTAACAGGAGTGTTATCATCTTTAATCGGCAAAAGTTTTGACTTGTTCTTGCAATTTTCGCAGACAAGATCCTCATCGTTATAGATTCGTTTGCATTTGTTGCAGTATTTCATAATTTTCCTTTCGTTATTAAATATTTGACCCACCTTAAGCGGCGGTAAATATTCGCTGTAAATAAACACTAAAACCGATAATCAATAACGGTTCCTTTAAATTTTAGCATAAAATGATTAAAGGGGCAATACCTGACAAATAAAAAAGTATAACAAAAGTCGGATAAACACCGCAAATGCGAAATGTTAATCCGACTGTAATTTATAAGTCATCAAATAGTAACCGGTAATTTATTACGAATATTTATATTATATTTTTAAATCTATTCAAAAACAGGTTGTACCTGTTGTTTGTTGAGTGCAAATTCAACGCATTTTTCTATTTTGTCAAAATCTGCTACAAGCGAATTTGGCTTTTTGACAGTATCATCCTGCTTCATCGGAACAAAAAATATATTTTTTGTATTCAGTAATCTTCCTATATTCTGTGCTGATGCACCGAGTGCGTCGTTAGTGGCTATGCATAACAACACCGGACGCAAAATTCTCAGATGTGATTTTGCCGCCATTGTCACCGATGTGTCGGTAACGCCAAGCGAAAGTTTGGCAAGCGTGTTGCCTGTGCAGGGCGCTACCAAAAGTAAATCGCACATTTCCTTTGGACCTATCGGCTCAGTCTGCACAACTGTATGCAAAACCTTTTGTCCTGTTATTTCTTCTGCTTTTTTAACCATTTCCTCTGCCTT
>DKXL01000015.1:1182-2976 GCA_002493005.1 Ruminococcaceae bacterium UBA7127 | reverse complement strand
TCATTGTTTTACCCCCAATTTTTTGTTTAGTTCTCGCTGTGCCTGCGGCAATCTGAGATATGTCGGCATAAGCTCTTTTGCATTAAGCGTTTCTTCGCTTTTATACTGCTCAAATGCTGCAAGTGCAGTTGAGGACGCCTTTTGATACCTGAGATTTATTGGTGCAATATCAACATTATCGAGTTCATTATTCAAAAACTCATCAAATACATTTGCACCGTCACCAACGAGAATTATTTTATCTCCAATCCGAGAAATCTCGGATTTTAAATCAGCCATTGACATTGCTCTGTCATCACACAGTCTTGTAACTAAGTTGCCGTTAACCTTGAATAAAGCATTATATACTTGAGAACAACGAGCGTCCATAACGGCGCACACAGTGCAGTCAGCGCCTAGCATATTATAAGCCATACTGTAGAGCGTTGACACAGAGATACACGCTGTGTTGTTTGCAAAAGCAAGTCCTTTGACTGCTGCCACGCCGATTCGTACGCCGGTAAATGATCCCGGACCGGCATTGACCGCAATAATATCAATTTGGTTTATATCTGTTTTTGTGTTTTTGAGAAGCTGCTCAACCATTGGCATAAGAGTCTGACTATGCGTGAGGCTGGTGTTTATGAAATACTCTGCGATTAGCTTGTTTTCTTCTGACAAAGCCACTGAACAAGCAGTTGCGGAAGTATCTATTGCTAAAATTTTCATAACTCTACCCCATCTATTTCAAAAATACGCTCGTTTTCATCAGTGCCTTTACTGATTTTTATTTTAATACAGTCATTCGGCAAAGCGCCTTCAATGTTTTCGCTCCATTCAATTACAAGAACACCGGTGTCAATATAATCAAAAAATCCTGTAGAATACAAATCATCCCATGTTGTGACACGGTACATATCAAAATGATATATATTGAATTTACCGACGTATTCATTAACGAGCGCAAATGTCGGACTTGATACACCGTCGTTTACTCCGAGTCCTGCGGCAAGTCCACGCGTAAAAGCAGTTTTGCCCATACCCAATCCGCCGAACAGGGCTATTACCTCTGTTCCGCAAAGTTTTTGGGCTATGCGATTGGCAAGTTCTTCGGTTTCTTTTGTGTTTTTAGATACAAACTTAATCATATCAGAAAAGTCCGCTTATTTTGCCGTTGCTGTCAATATCAATTTTTTCAGCAGCAGGAACTTTTGGAAGTCCGGGCATTGTCATAATATCTCCTGTATACACAACTACAAATCCTGCACCGTTTGACAAAGAAACGTTTCTTACCGTAATTTCAAAATCTTTTGGAGCGCCGAGCTTTGTCGGATCGTCGGAGAGCGAATACTGAGTTTTGGCAATGCATACAGGCAGTTTATCTGCGCCAAGTGCAAGAACTTCTTTAATCGCCTTTTCAGCAGCAGTAGTATAGTTAACTTTGCCTGCATCGTAGATATCAGAAGCGATTTTTTCGATTTTTTCTTTTAAGGTTAAGTCAAGTGAATAAATAGGCTTAAATGCCGATGGCTTTTCACATGCTTCAACAACTTTGTTCGCAAGCTCAATTCCGCCGTTGCCGCCGTTGCAGAAAACATCTGAAAGGGCAAATTCAGCACCTTTTGACAGACAATATTCCTCGATGTATTTTAGCTCAGCATCTGAGTCAGTGTAGAAACGATTAATTGCAACTACAACAGGAACATTGTACTTGCGCATATTGTCGATATGTACGCCGAGATTTGATATGCCTGATTTTAAAGCATCAAGGTTTTCGTTTGAAACCTCAGTTTTGGGCACACCGCCGTTATATTT
>DKXL01000015.1:727-905 GCA_002493005.1 Ruminococcaceae bacterium UBA7127 | reverse complement strand
TTTGGGCACACCGCCGTTATATTTGAGTGCTCTGCAAGTTGCAACAATAACGATTGCCGAAGGCGCAATGCCTGCATAGCGGCATTTGATATCAAGGAACTTTTCAGCACCTAAGTCAGATCCGAAACCTGCCTCGGTTATACAGTAATCAGCAAGTTTTAATGCAAGTTTTGTTGCA
>DKXL01000015.1:0-382 GCA_002493005.1 Ruminococcaceae bacterium UBA7127 | reverse complement strand
CATAATTGCAGGAGTACCCTCAAGGGTTTGAACTAAGTTTGGCTTGATTGCATCTTTAAGCAATGCAGTCATTGCACCGTCTGCCTTTAAATCCTTAGCGTAAATAGGTTCGCCTGAATATGTATAGGCAACTAAAATATTACCAAGTCGCTTTTTTAAATCAATTATGTCTGTTGCAAGACATAGAATAGCCATAACCTCAGAAGCAACGGTAATTATAAAATGATCTTCACGAGGAACACCGTTAACTTTGCCGCCAAGTCCTGCAACTATATTTCTGAGAGCACGATCGTTCATATCAAGACAGCGCTTTATAAGCACTCTTCTGGGATCAATTCCAAGCGAATTTCCCTGTTGAATATGGTTGTCAAGCATAGCGCAG
>DKXL01000041.1 GCA_002493005.1 Ruminococcaceae bacterium UBA7127 | reverse complement strand
TCTTTTTTGTCGTCTGTCAATAGTTTTTATCTTGTTAAGAAGTTATTTTTATGATTAATAAAAGAAATGATATAATAAACAATAGAAATAATTTATTGGCAAAGGTGTAATTATGGATTTTTCTGCAAGATTAAAGGAACTTCGTACCGATAGCGATATGTCTCAGACAGAGCTTGCCGAGAAGCTTAATCTCAAAGCAAGTGCAATATCAAAGTATGAAAAATGCATAACACAGCCTGCGCTTGAAACACTCAAAAAGATAGCAAAAATTTTTGGTGTTACCGTTGATTATCTGATCGGCGTATCAGACATAAAAAATCCGTATGAGGTTAACCGCATTTTACCGAGTGAAGCTGAGCTTGTTGAGCATTTCAGAAAGTTATCCTATGAGAATAAAATTCGCATTGATGAACGCATTAAAACTATGCTTGAAATTTAATCAAAAAACAGACAGAAAATATATTTTCCAAAAGTACACATTTCAAAATTTAAAAACTCCGAGTGGATTGATCAACTTACCACTCGGAGTTTTTTATATAAGTATTAAATAATTCCAACATCAGCAGTTACAGGTTTTGTTTTACAAGTGCAATACGTCAGCCGTTCATCGTTTGTATTGCATAGTGTATTTATAAAATATAACCTCTTATAACAAACCATATGCGTTTTTGTAAACCATCGTGTTACAAAATCATCTAAAAAATCGCTTGTAATTTGCTGGAATTAGCATAAAGGGTGTGTCATAATATTATTAACCTAAGAGCAACAAAAATATGCAAAAGGAGAAAACAATATGCATTTAGGCGGCAATATACAATTTTTGAGAAAGCAAAAGAAAATAACACAGGAACAATTGGCAGAAATAATGAATGTATCTCGACAAACCGTATCAAGATGGGAAGCTGACGAAGTAGTTCCGGAGTTGAGTAGACTTGTAGAGATGTGTGAAATTTTTGCGTGCAGACTTGATGCCCTTGTGAGAGAAAACGTATCTGACCAGAGCGAAATTTATTCAGAGATAAGAATCAAAAGAGTAGCTCCGTTTAAGATGGCAAGCTACGTGATTATTTCTTCCGACCCGGAAAGCGATGCTCTGGGGCATATGGACAGGTGGGCGGAAAGCTGCGGTCTAAAAAAGCTATGTCCCGATATTAAGCTTATCGGATGGGATTTTCCTTTCGTGTCGCAGGAATTGCAAAACAGATTTGGACTTCACGGATATGTTGCAGCCTGCGTGCTCCCCGATGATTTCAATACAAATTGCCCCGGAGTAATGTATTTAGAAAATAAAGAAGCCGACTACGCTGTAATAACGATTAGGGAGCCTTTCATTCAACCGTTTGAAAGAATCCCAAATGCATACAAACTGATTATGGAATATCTTCAGAGCAACAATTTCAAAGAAAAAAATCAAGAGAATGTTCTCAGCTGCTTTGAACATGAGTATATAAAAGATGACATCACATATATGGATGTGTTTGTTCATGTTGATGGCGTAACCAAAGCCGACGCATTTTCTATATTTAATTAAATTCAAAGGAGACGTAACATATGGAAAAAACAGCAAGTGAGATTCAAAAGGAAAGAATAAGAGAATTAGAGCAAAAAGCAACCGCGCTTATCAAAAAATGTAATATTGCAACCCTTACTTCGATAACAGAAAAAGGATATCCACGCACTTGTGTACTCTCTATTGCAAAAGCGGATTACTTCTCTGATATATATTTTATAACTTCCAAGCGTTCACACATTAACGGAAAAGCTACACATTTTGAAACTAATCCTAAAGCTAGTGTGTGTTATTATGCACAAGGAGATAGTGTAACGCTTATAGGAAATGTTGAATTTATCGAAGACAAAAAGCTGCAGCAATCGGTATGGAATGAGACAGACAGAAAATTCTTCAAGAAAGGCATTGATGATCCCAAATTCAGGCTAATTAAATTTCATACGATTGAAGCAACATTTTGGATTGAGGGAAAATTCCGAACCTGCAAATATAAATGAGAAATTGCACGTCACTTTTTCATCAACGTCAACAGCCCGCCTCAAATGAGGCGGGCTGTTGATGCTATATAATCATTTTGCTGATTGTGCTAAAAATTTATTCTTCAATAAGCCGTGCAGTAATAACGTTTCTTGTCTGTATTTCGCCTGTAATATCTATATAAACATCTCTGCTCTCTGTTCCAAACACAATCCTCTTTGTTCTCTGTGTGCCGTCGTCAAAGGTAACTGTAATGTCAACCGACTTATCCTTTAAAGCCTGCTCAATAATATACTGTTCCTCCGACGTTGCCTTGCTGAAGCCTTCAAGATAATATGTGCTGTAACAACATGCGTTGCTGTCGCAACTATTATTCCTCTTGTCAATATGATTTTTAACATACTGTCTTGTCTTTTCATCACGGCTGTCGGTTTCTGTCATAAATGCAAAAGTCTTCTCAAGCTCTGTTGCGGGAAATATCATTCTTTTTGCATCTTCATATGAGCAGGTAAAACCGTCGTTTAACTCGCCGTTGTCGGAATTTCCTACAGAAAACTCAAGATCTTTCACATTATAGCTTGTGTTTGTCAACGGCTTTATATCGCTGTATTTAATGTAGTAGTCACAATAATTTCCATCCTCATCAGTATATCCAATGCCGGTTGTAATCACAGAAAAATACATATTCTCAGAACTGTATGTCACGCTTTTAATATTCTCACCCTGAGGATAAATCATTTTAGGTTTGACCGCAATGGAAAGCTCCTCATAGCCGTACTTGCTCTTGTTCAGCTCAGGAATATCACTTTCGCCTTTGAACACAGGATGCACTTCAAGCGAATGTGCGATATCTACCGAATCGTCGGCAGTAATTTCAGTCATTTTACCCTCGTCGTCGGTTGCACTGTTAACCTCAGCTGCCATTGCAATAATTGAAAAACTGTACTTATCTTTTTCGGTGCCAAAGCCAAAAATCATCACACTGCACAGCAATGCAACAACAAGCGACGCGGCAACAGCCTTAATCCATATGGTATATGTCGGTCTCTTCTTCTTTGCGGCTGTGTTGTAATTTTCGGGCAAATCAAGCATCGCATCTGCTTTTCTCATTTCGTCAAGCAAAATCTGCTTTTGGTTTGCCGATAATTTTATTTTGTCTGCCGTTTTCTTATATGCAGTCTTATCAAAATCTCTGTTCTCTTTCATATTAATTCTCCTCACTTAAAATCTTTTTAAGTTTGCTTCTGCCTCGTGCCAAGCGTGATCTGACAGCAGTTTCGCTGATTGAACAAATTTCTGCAATCTGAGCAACAGACAAATCCTCATAATAATACAGGTGAATTACCGTGCGATATTTGTCCGACAGCCGCATAACTGCGTCGAAAAGCTCAAGCCTGTCACTGCAATTTTCTGTACATTGCCCGCTCACTTCATTGAGCGCAACGGTGCTGCGCCGATATGCCTGTGTGCAGTTGCTCTTAGCGCAATTTACAGCAACCCTCAAAAGCCACGCTTTCAAATGCTCGCAGTCGTTAAAATTGTTGCCGTTTTTGACCAACCGCAGAAAAACCTCCTGACACACGTCAAATGCATCTTGCTTGTTTTTTGTTATATTAAAGGCTACCTTGTAAATCGTGTCGGAATACGCATTTACAGCATCGGTAATGAAATCGTTTGTGCACAATAATTCTTCCATTTTTCAGCCTCCTTTATCTATAACACTTTGCAAACAATTAAAATATCGCATCAATTTTTAAATTAATTTATAAATTTAATTATAACTCAAAACGACACCCTTACGAGTGCCGTTTATCAACAAAATTTCGATTTAATTGAGTACATCAAAATTTGAGTAGCTTATTCAACAATATAATTGAGCAAATATCTTCCTTTTTTATCCAATGAAATATCTATAACAACATTTTTAGATGTTCCGTCTTTGTAATGCAGTTCAAACGTCAGCATATCCCCAAAATAATCATTAAAATTCTCAATGCTGTCATATATTTTCTTTACTGCATCGGAGTATTCAACCCTATCATTTATATCACTGTTATATTCGGGTTCTTCTTTGCCTGTTACAGACAAAACTTCATTTGAAAACCTTTCACAGGTAGGGCGCCATATAATATATCCGTTATCTGAAATTTTGATATTTTCAAAAGTCTTCGCCCAACCCATACCGGCATCTGAATGTTGATAACTTAATACATTGTTTTTCACCCTTACATTATAATATGCAATAATCTCACTTTTAATCGAAAACTCAATGCTGTCAGGCGCTATGCTAAACAGCTTTTGATTAATAATCTCACCGCTGTAAGAAGTATCTCGTTCATCATACGGATAACCGTCTGATTTAAACGCCACCGTGTAATCAACCGTTTGTATGCCTGCGCTTTTGTCGAGCGAAGTCTTTACCGGACTTAACATAAGCTGTTCATAACTTTTAGTTTCATCATTCTCAGATAAACTTTTTGGCAATGCATAAACGTGAAAATCTGTGCAATCACCTGATGCGGTCGTTACAGACGGAGTTGTAAGACCACTGTTGCCGTTAAGTCCGTCATTTTGATTATTGCTATACATAATTGTAAAGATAACAGCAGCAACGCATAAGCAGGCGGCTACACCCGACCATTTTATTATCGTTCTTTTTTTTGGGGTGTAATTTAAAGAAGAAGCTATTGTACTTTCATCAATATTGCTGATTGCATTGTACAAAATTTCGTTATTGTCGGTTTTCATAAGTATATGCCTTCTTTCTCAAGTGTAGCTTTTAAATTTTTTCTGAGTCTAAAGAGCTTTCCCGACAGCTTACCGGGTGATGTATTCCACTCTTTTGCAATGTTTTTAACAGATTCCCCCTGCCAATATCTTAAGACAAACAACGCCCGTTCCTGCATTGTTAAGGTTGATAACCAATTACTAATTATTAATGTCAACTCTGAAAGGTCATATTCGCTTTTTAACTGCGAGTTTGATGGCATTACATCTTCAAATTCGCTGAATAAAATTTCAATCCCAGCATTTCTTTTTTGAGTATGGTTTTTCTTCCATAAATCGATTGCAATATTTCTTGTGACTTTGCCTATGTATGCTTTCAGGCTCACAGGCTTGTTTGGCGGAATAGAGTTCCAGAGTTTAAGGTAAGCATCATTTTCACACTCATCTGTATCTTCGTTGTTAGAAAGAATGTTAAATGCAATTTTCCTGCAAAATGAACCATATTTATTTTTCGTTTCCTTAATCGCCTGTTCACTTCCGGAAAAGTACATATCAATTATTTGTTCGTCATTCAAATCAACCCCTCCTTTTCCCTTTCATAAATATAGACGATAAAAAAAAGAAAATATTTGCAGTAAAATTAAAATTTTTGATTAGTGCCTTTTACAAAAGAAGTACATATATTTTTGCACTAATTCTGATACTAAGATTTTCAGACAAAAAAAGCACCGCATATGCGGTGCATAAAATTCAAAAACTCACCGAATAATCGGTGTATATAAAAAAGGGTAAACACCCTGAAAACTGAATAAAGGAAGTGGAAAGGAGAAAGCGGTTAAAAAGATAAAATAGGAATGACCAAAAAGGGTTAAAGTAAATACTACACATAGCTGACCAAAGAAACACATGGTCAAGCCCTCGACCTATTAG
>DKXL01000055.1:12575-12707 GCA_002493005.1 Ruminococcaceae bacterium UBA7127 | reverse complement strand
AATCTGGAAGTATTTGTCAAAGCCCGAGGCCATTAAGAGCTGCTTGAACTGCTGGGGAGCCTGTGGCAAGGCGTAGAACTTGCCGGGGTGCTTGCGGGAGGGCACCAGGTAATCCCTGGCCCCCTCGGGGGA
>DKXL01000055.1:8456-12388 GCA_002493005.1 Ruminococcaceae bacterium UBA7127 | reverse complement strand
CTGGAAGTATTTGTCAAAGCCCGAAACCATTAAAAGCTGTTTAAAAATCTGAGGAGCCTGCGGCAGTGCATAAAACCTGCCCTTGTGCTTACGGCTTGGAATAAGATAGTCACGGGCGCCCTCGGGAGATGAAGTTGAAAGAATCGGGGTCTGAATCTCCATAAATCCCATATCATTCATCTTTGAACGCAAAAATGCGATAATCTGCGAACGCAGCATAATGTTGCCCATAACCTTTGGATTACGCAAATCAAGAAAACGGTATTTTAAGCGAACCTCCTCGGAGGTGTTTGTTGAAGTTGCCACCTCAAACGGAAGTACATTTTTACACTTGCCGAGCACCTTAATATCGTCTGTGTGAACCTCAACGTAACCTGTAGCAATCTTTGAATTGATTGTATCCTCGTCACGCTTCACAACCTCACCGCTCAGAGTGACGGTACATTCTTTATTGATATTTTTAAGCAGCTCATCATTGTGAACTACAACCTGCAATACGCCGTACTGGTCACGAATATCAAGAAACATTACGCCGCCGTGATCTCGAATATTCTCAACCCAGCCTGCAACCTTGACCTGCTGACCTATATTTTCTTCTCTTAACTCACCGCAGGAAACAGTGCGGTATTCATTAGCTTTAATCATTTAGTAACTATCCTTTCACAGATATTTTGCCTATACTATTGCATTATAGCACAAATTCCCTATTCAATCAATATTTTCTAAAATTTTTTGAAATTTATTCCTGCATATCTGCCGCAAAAAAGATTATTCAACACTTTTAAGGCTTTCAACCATATTCACAGCCCTGATTTTAAAGCTCATAACCGCATTTACAAGCAGAGAAAACAGCATTGTAAGACCTGCGGCAAGCACAAATGAAGAAAAGTATATTTCTCTGCCGAACATAACGTTGTCAACTTCAACTGTCTGCACAATGAAGCCTGTCAAAAATACACCGAGAAACAGCCCTGCGGCAATTCCCAGGATTGTGAGAATAATGTTTTCCTTATAAATAAACGCAGAAGTTTCTTTGTTGTAAAATCCGAGCACCTTAAACGTTGCAATCTCACGCACACGCTCTGCAATATTGATATTCGTAAGATTATAGAGCACCACAAATGCAAGCGCCGCCGCACATATTATCATTACCATAACAACCATATTCAGGGAATCAAGCATATTTTCAAAGTCTTTAATGCTTGAAGCAATGAAGTTAACCGCTACTATTCTGTCGTCGGAAAGCAAGGACAAACCAAAGCTGTCCTCTGTGCTCTTTGATGTATCATCAAGATTTACATCGAGCATATTGTATTCAACATCACAATCATAGAGTGATTTGTAAAGTGACGGCGTCATATAGATATAATTGTTCAAATACTGCTCAAAAATTCCGCATACCTTAACCTCGGCGCTTCCGCTGTCAGATGAAAGTTTAATTGTTTTTCCTACCTTGATATTAAACTCATCTGCAAGTTTTTCGTTGATGAGTACACCCTCGTCGGTAAGCGGCAGTGCTTTTTTGTCTTGTCGTGTATGTAAAGAAATAATACTGTCTAAATTTTCAGGGTACTGCATAACTGCAAGATAAGTATCGGAATCCTTGATATTCTGACCGTATTCTACGGTACATTCCTCTTGCATACAAAGCATTGCATTCAAAACATTTTTATTATTATCTACTTTGCTTACAAGGTACTCAAGCTGTTGCGCAGTACCTGCTTTTTTTGGCACTGCAACGGCATCATATTTATAAATGGTTTCGAACTGGTCTTTTGTCAGTGGGTCAAAACTGTTAAGCAGTCCAAAAGCCGCAACAATCAGCGCCGTGCAACCGGCTACGCCAATCACTGTCATACAAAGTCTTGATTTGTATCGAAGCAAATTTCTTGCAGTAAGCTTTGAATTAAAACTCAAATGCGACCAAAGCGGCTTTATGCGTTCAAGAATTATACGCTTGCCTGCCTTTGGAGCCTTCGGGCGCATAATTGCCGCAGGCTTGTGATGGAGCGAACGCATACACACAATAACCGACACAGCCGATGTGCACACCACAGCCGCCGCCATACCGAGCGCAATGCTTACAAAATCAGGTACAAGCGTTATATCGCCGATGTAGTACATAATCTTGTATGCGTTATAGATTATAAACGGAATTGTAAATATTCCGAGGAATACACCGATTGTTCCGCCGATAAGCGCCGCAAACAGAGAGTAAATTACAAATTTCATAATTATACTGCTGTTGCTGTAACCAAGAGCCTTAAATGTGCCGATTTCGGTGCGTTTTTCTTCAATTAATCTTGTCATTGTTGTAACGCATACAAGAACGGCTACAAGCAAAAAGAACATTGGAAACACACTTGCGACGGCATTGAGTCTTTCTGCATTTTGAGAAAATGTTGCAAAGCCGGGATTATCGTCACGTGTGAACACATACCATTCGGGAGATGACAGTTCATCTATTTTGCTTTGTGCGTCTTCAATTTTATCTTCTGCTTCTGCAAATTTTTCATCTGCCTCAGACTTTTTTTCATTATATTCTGTCTTAGCATCATCAAGTTTTTGTTTACCGTCAGCCTTTTGGCGTGTAAATTCAGCGATTCCGTTGTCGTATTCGATTTGAGCAAAGTCAATTTGCTGTTGTGCCGAATTAAGTGCGGCAAGACCCTCTGCCCTTTTTGTTTCAAGCTCGGTCTTTGCCATAGCAAGCTTATTTTCACCGTCGTTAAGCTGAGCTAAAGCCGAATCGAGCTGATTTTGCCCCTCCTGCTTTTGAGCGTCAAATGTCCGTTGATTTTCGTCAAGCAACGCTTTACTGCCCTCTAGTTGCTCAAGTGCAGATTGGTACTGAGCGTTAAGTCCGTCAAGCACACTCTGTGCCTGTTTTAGCTGTGTATTAAGTACAGCCAACACAGCAGGGTCACTCTCAACGCTTATAGCCAGCTTTAGATTATCAACCGCATTCTGTGCCTGAGAAATTCCAAAAAGAATCAGCGGTTCCTTATTTTCTTTAAAATCATTATATGCGCTGTTATATTCAGACCAACCGTCGTCAAGTTTCTGCTGTGCATCAGCGATTTTTATATCATATTCTTCTTTTGAGGAATTATATTTCTTTCGACCTGACTCAAGCTCGGCTTCTTTTTCAATTATGAGATTTTCTGCACTTTCAATTCCTGCATAGTATTCAGCCTTTGACTCTTTCAATTTAGCTTTCGCGCTGTCAAGTTGGCTTTTGGCATCATCAAGTTTTTTCTGTGCATCACTGATTTGTGTATCGTATTCTTCTTTTGCATCGTCAATTTGAGTCAGGGCATCTTTAAGCTTAGTTTCAGCGTTTTGCTTTTCATCATTATATTTATCCTTTGCCTCCTGCAAATCGTCCTTTGCCTTCTTGATTACGTTTACGTCAAAATCCTTGCACCTTTCGTCGGCAACATTCTCAAACGCCGCAGTATCTTGCTCAATTTGTGCATTGTATTCATCGGAAAATGCAGTAAACCTGTCCGAAGCATCAGTCTTAACATATATCTCCGTGTAGCGTTCAAACGCAAAATCTTCGGGCATAACATACATAAAATCTGCGATTTTACCATTACCGACAGTTGTTGCACCGCGCTGATATGATATATACACAGGAGATTGAACCAGCCCTACGACTGTATACTCAAGGCATTTAAGCTGAGTTGTTGTGTCGGTTTCGCCTGTCATTTTGTTAACGATAATTTTTTCGCCGATTTTGTATCCGCCCTTAGTAAACGAACCTGCGTCAGCAACAATTTCATCGCTTTTTTTAGGAAGTCTGCCTTCTTTTACAACAAGTTTATTAAGCAGTGAGTTATCCTTGTAGGTTGTCGGAAGCGCAATAACTCTAACTACCTCCCCATTATTTTTAGAGGCAGTTTGAACATCACAAAAGTATGACGGCA
>DKXL01000055.1:7814-8157 GCA_002493005.1 Ruminococcaceae bacterium UBA7127 | reverse complement strand
AACCCCTGTTACTCCGTCTGTGCTGCTTATTGCCGCTATGTCTTCCTCATCAAACCCAACTGTTGAAACAAGTCGGTAGTCCATAAGGCTTTGCTCATCATAATAGGTTTCTGCAAGGTGATACATTGACGGAACTGTTGCTTTTATTCCTGCAAAGAATCCCACTCCAAGCGCAATTATAGCCATAATTGAAATAAATCTTGCTTTGGAATTTTTGATTTCTCTGAATGTATTTTTCAGCATAGATTTGCTCAAAGTATTCCCTGCCTCTCTAATTTGCGTTTAATACTAATCTCTAATAAAAACAGACTGCAAAGACTGTCTGCTTTTTATTAGGTATTAG
>DKXL01000055.1:7272-7520 GCA_002493005.1 Ruminococcaceae bacterium UBA7127 | reverse complement strand
CTTTTTATTAGGTATTAGTATAAGATTTTTACCATTCGATTTCATCAACGCTTTTCGGACTGTGGTTATAGACGTCCTCAACGACCTTGCCGCTTTTCATTCTGATTATATGGTCAGCCATAGGTGTAATTGCGCTGTTGTGGGTTATCAGCACAACGGTCATTTTTTCTTTGCGGCAGGTTTCCTGCAAAAGCTTTAAAATCTGCCTGCCTGTATTATAATCAAGCGCACCCGTCGGCTCGTCACAT
>DKXL01000055.1:6755-6999 GCA_002493005.1 Ruminococcaceae bacterium UBA7127 | reverse complement strand
GCGCACCCGTCGGCTCGTCACATAGCAACAGCTTTGGGCGCTTGGCAAGCGCCCTTGCTATTGAAACGCGCTGCTGCTCGCCGCCTGACAGCTGTGCAGGAAAGTTGTCTTTTCGCTCTATTAATCCAACGCTTTCAAGTGCAGTTTCACTGTCGAGCGGATTTTTGCAAATCTGTGCCGCAAGCTCAACATTCTCTTTTGCCGTAAGGTTATGTACAAGATTATAGAACTGAAAAACAAATCC
>DKXL01000055.1:6287-6444 GCA_002493005.1 Ruminococcaceae bacterium UBA7127 | reverse complement strand
ATAGAACTGAAAAACAAATCCAATGTCATATCGTCTGTATTCAATAAGCTGTTTGTCGCCAAACTTACTTATATCCTTACCCCCGACAATAATTTCACCCTCTGAACAGTTATCCATTCCGCCCAAAATATTAAGTACCGTGGTTTTTCCCGCACCG
>DKXL01000055.1:5369-6006 GCA_002493005.1 Ruminococcaceae bacterium UBA7127 | reverse complement strand
AGTACCGTGGTTTTTCCCGCACCGGATGCTCCTACTACAATGGCAAATTCGCCCTCATTGACAGAAAATGAAATTCCGTCAACCGCATTAATCGTGATCTCACCCATTTTGTATCGTTTGTATACATTTTTAAATTCCACAAGGCTCATAATATCACCCTTACCAGACATAAATATGTAATTAATTATACCATTTTTTCCACGCTTTATCAATACACAATACAGGTATTTTGAGCAGAAGTAAAGCTCCCCGTACGGAGAGCTGTTTGTTAAAAATATGTGATTTAATCTTCATATGTATGAGTGCAAATCTCGTTGATTTTATCCCTTAGCTTTAAAAAGTCGTCAAAAGCATCGGGTTTGCGGCGAGGGTCACGCAAGACTGCGGCAGGATGCAACATAGCCATCATCTGAATTCCGCCCTTTTCAAACCACACGCCGTGTTCTTTCGTTATTTTTATATCCGACTTAATAATTCTGCCTGCGGCAATTCTGCCAAGGCAAACTATAATCTTAGGACGTATCATCTTAACCTGTGCCCTAAGCCAGTCGATGCACATTTCCTGTTCTTCGGGTTTGGGATCACGATTCTGCGGTGGGCGGCACTTTACAATATTTGCAATATAAATATTTTTGTT
>DKXL01000055.1:4460-5059 GCA_002493005.1 Ruminococcaceae bacterium UBA7127 | reverse complement strand
ATTTTTGTTGCGGTCAAGGTCAACCGCAGTAAGCATTTTGTCAAGCAACTTGCCTGCTCTGCCCACAAACGGCTCGCCCTGCAAATCCTCGTTTTCTCCCGGACCTTCGCCGATAAACATAACCTCAGCATTTGCATTGCCAACTCCCACAACAACGTTATGTCTGGTTTTGCAAAGCTCACATTTTTGGCACTGCTCACACGCAGTTTTTAATTCTTCCCAAGTATTATACATAAAAAATTATCCTTTCCCTATACAAACCGTTGAAATTTGTTTAATTTAGTAGTAAAATAAATATATTAAGCCCAAACGGCTAAATTTAACGAATGGTGGTAAATAAAATGAAAGTAATGGTTGAAACATCAGCACATCACATTCACGTTACCAAAGAAACTCTTGAGACTCTCTTTGGCAAAGGTGCAACACTTACTAACAAAAAGAATCTTTCTCAGCCCGGTCAGTTTGCCTGTGTAGAAAAGGTTACTGTTGTTGGTCCAAAAAGCGAAATGAAAATGTCAATTCTCGGTCCTGAAAGAAGTGCCGATCAGGTTGAAATTTCACTTACAGATGCACGCAAGCTCGGCATTGCCGCTCCTGTA
>DKXL01000055.1:3890-4154 GCA_002493005.1 Ruminococcaceae bacterium UBA7127 | reverse complement strand
CATTGCCGCTCCTGTAAGAGAATCTGGCGACATTGCAGGCACACCTGGTTGCAAGCTCGTTGGTCCTGAGGGTGAGGTTGAAATTGAGTGCGGCGTTATCGCGGCTAAAAGACACATTCACCTTGACACCAAAACTGCTGCTGAATTTGGTCTTGCCGACAAGCAGATTGTTTCTGTTAAGGTTGGCGAAAACTCAGGCAGAGCAACAACATTCGGTGATGTTGTAATCAGAGTAAGCGACAGCTACGCTCCTGCAATGCACAT
>DKXL01000055.1:3284-3606 GCA_002493005.1 Ruminococcaceae bacterium UBA7127 | reverse complement strand
CAGCTACGCTCCTGCAATGCACATTGATACAGATGAATCAAATGCGGCAGGACTCGGCGGAACAGTTGACGGCGAAATTATTGCGTAAGCTTTATAGCAAATTTTGAGAAGTGGCCTTTAAAGGTCACTTCTTTTTTTACTGTCTGTTAAGAAATGTATGCAAAAAGTCAGGAAAAATCTCTGCCCATGCCTTCTCATTATGTTGATTTTCAAGCAATGCAATTTCATTCATCATATCATACGGATAACCGACCTCAGGGAGCAAATCATACATCATCTCCACACTGTCAAAAATCATCTGTTCAAGTTCATCGCCGCCGCC
>DKXL01000055.1:2547-2958 GCA_002493005.1 Ruminococcaceae bacterium UBA7127 | reverse complement strand
GTATAGATATACATATACGGCATTTCTCCTGCGATTTTATTGATAAGATAATTTCTCCAATCACTCTGTGTATAGCATAAAAAAGCAGGAGAAAATGCACCGACTATAGAAAATTTTTCGCTGTGCTCAACGCCCAGATAAAAAGCCATAAGTCCGCCCGAAGAACTGCCGCACACAGCTGTATTATTTTTGTCGGATTTAACAGGATAGTGACTCTCAACAAAAGGTATAACCGTATTTATTACAAAGTCATCAAATATTTCTCCCTCGGGAGCAAAATTATCAGCCAGCATATGTCTTAGCTGTACCTCTCCTATGCATTTTGGAGTAAGCTCACTGTCACGCCAAATGTTTCCGTTGTCAATTCCGACTATAACAGCACCTTGCAAGCCGTTATTCTGCTCCTGCTCA
>DKXL01000055.1:1838-2238 GCA_002493005.1 Ruminococcaceae bacterium UBA7127 | reverse complement strand
AAGCCGTTATTCTGCTCCTGCTCAACAGCCCTTACAACCTTCCACGAACCGTGCGGAGTAGCGTTGTCATCAAACAAATTCTGTCCGTCTGTCATATATATGACAGGCAACACGTCGCCCCCGTTATGGCTTGGAACATAAATCCAAACTTTTCTTTCGCCACGCTCGGGATATGGCAAAAACTCGGTATAAATTTCTGAATTAATCATATTCAGTCACCTTTACATTCAAAAATATTCATCGGCACAATTTTAAAGCACCAACCATACAGTTGCCCAAAACACACTTATTATTTTTTACTTTACCATAAAAAGCCGAATTTTACAACTGTATAAATTATAATTTTCCGTGAATAATATCACCAGAGGTGATTATCTATGATTAATGATGTTGAAATGCT
>DKXL01000055.1:1059-1531 GCA_002493005.1 Ruminococcaceae bacterium UBA7127 | reverse complement strand
TATGATTAATGATGTTGAAATGCTTACCTATGTTCTGCAAAATGCAGAAATGGGGTGTCAGGGAATTGCAGTAGTCCGCAAAGGCTTGCGCGACAGCAAGGTTGAGGGGGTGCTGTGTGAACAGCTTATAAAGTATGGTAAACTTTATCATTGCGCCAACAATATGCTGAGAAACCGCGGTGCGGAAATACGTCACGTAAGCTCAATGACTAAGGCTATGACTAAATATGCGGCTAAAAGAGATTTAAAACGTGACGCGTCATCATCTCACATAGCTGAGATGATGATTAAGGGCAACACAATGGGTGTAAACAAAATGAGTCGTCACATCAAGGATTATGACGGCAAGGACCCTAACGTCAACAAGCTGGCTCAAAAAATGCTTGAAACTGAGGAAGAAAACATAAAAGAAATGCAGGCGTTTCTTTAAGAATAGTGCCGCTAACCAGAAAGCGGCGGTTGACAGATTATA
>DKXL01000055.1:548-709 GCA_002493005.1 Ruminococcaceae bacterium UBA7127 | reverse complement strand
TCCAAACGTTTTGCGCTATTTTCTTCCTGACAAAAGCACCCGACAGGAAATTCTGTCGGGTGCTTAATATTATGATCTTAAAATCTAAAGTTAAAGCTGTGGACCTGCAGCAACAAGCTCTTTGCCCTCTGCATTATTCTCATACTTAGCAAAGTTCTTAA
>DKXL01000055.1:0-204 GCA_002493005.1 Ruminococcaceae bacterium UBA7127 | reverse complement strand
ATCCTTTGCCTTCTCTTCCCACTCTGATGCATTTGCATATGTGTCACGTGGGTCAAGAATTGCAGGGTCAACGCCCGGAAGTTCTGTTGGAACTTCAAAGTTGAAGTAAGGAATTGACTTTGTAGGAGCATTCTCGATTGAACCGTCAAGAATAGCGTCAATGATACCACGAGTATCCTTGATTGAGATACGCTTGCCTGTGCC
>DKXL01000012.1 GCA_002493005.1 Ruminococcaceae bacterium UBA7127 | reverse complement strand
GCTTGCTGTTTCAAGTTTCATATAGCCGGTAGAAGGTGTGTGGTAAATGTTAATCGCTGTATTAACAGCGTCAGTGCTTTCAAGCTCCTTTTGTAACTCAGAAAAGTTAAGGTGTGTTGTAAAATTCGAGAAATTGCCTGTATCACCGTAATTATAAACATCCAGCGGAATAGCAATGCTTTTATCTGTAATAAGATTTTTTGCGTAAATTGTATCAGAACTATGTAATCCTCCGCAGGCTGAAAGCAAACTACTGCAAACTAAAAAGCCAATCAACAAGAGCGTCATCTTTGTTTTCTTCATTTTGTTCAAACTCCTTATAACTATCTAATTCTCTTATGCAATCGTCAAGCTGATTATAATGGCAAAGTATTTTAAGTTCTTTGTTGTCATTACCAAGCAAAAAATATTCAACTAAGGTGTGTTCACCAGTTCCCAATGAACCCATCATTTTGCCATCCTCTGAAGTTAGTGTATAATCCACCTTAATGATATATTGTCCGTATTCTCCATCTGCCCAAAAAAGTTCAGCATTATTTAGGGAACAGCTTTTAACGTTGTTTAAAAATACATCGATACTGCTTTTGTCAAAAACTTCAAAGCACGACAAATATGATTCTGCATTTTTGGTGTTCAGAGCATCAATGTAATTTGTAATTGGTGCTACAACCTGTTGCTTTAAGTCTGAATTGACAATTCCATATTGCATAGCATATGTGTTGTTTTTCTTCATTACTAAAATTCTGAACGGACTTGTTTTATCTGTATTTGGAGTAACAAACATAATACCGCTTGTCAAGTTTCCGCCCTCGCACTGCACCTCATAACCGCAATCTTCGTAAAACTCATATATATCTGTAAACGCAGTTTGACTTTCATTGAGATAAACATAACTATCAAAAGGAGTGGTATCATTTGCTACCAAAGAATAAGTTTCATCATCAATTTTCTCGTAAGTAAAGTAGTGGTTAGTCAAATGAACAGGATACCACATTTTTATACTTTCATACGGAATGTCGTGGTTAATTTCGTTTAACTCTTTACTCTCACTCATTACAACACACACATTATCGACTATGTTATTATTTTTGTCACATACCCTTTTACTAAACAGAATATAGGGGCAGTTTTCATTATACTCTGCAAGAAATTCATTGTCGTTTAATTTAATAAATGTAACATTGGGATTGCTTTCACTTAGTGTGTTCATTATTTCTTCAGAGGATAAATCCGATTCAAATGCAAACATACTTCCTTTATTCGGTGTCAGATTGCTATCATCAATATTAAACAAGGCTTCGTAATCATTGATGCAGTTATAAACTTTCATACTTTTTATGCTTGGATTTTCATTATTTGCAGTACAGGCAGTAAGCTGAACAAACAATATAATTGCAAAAATTACAGATAATACCTTTTTCATGATAAACCTCATTTCTTAAAATTCCTATATAAGATAATAATTGACGGTTAACCTTGATTATGATATACTAATTATAGCAAATTAGTATTAGAAATGTAAATTTAATTTTATCAATTATTTTTGCACTATCTGCAATAGAGAGGGCTTATGACAAAGTGCCGTTTTTGGGAAAACAGATATTTACCGATTGAATACAGCCTTGATAAAATCCATAGCGAAGATGGATTTTTTTCTTTATGTCTTGTAAAAAAGGGAATAGCAACTCTTGAAATTGACGGCGAGAAGTGTTACCTGTCTGCTCCGGCAATGATTTGTGTTAACCCCGACAAAAAGGTTACTGTTTTAAGGTCAAATCATCTGCAAATTAAAACTATTTTATTTGCTCCTGAATTTATTAACAGGAATCTTTCCGTAGAAAGCATTTTGTCCGAAGATTATGCAATCAACTGCAAGCTCTTTGACTTTCCGAGCTTTGACTTGTTTTATCAAACAAACAGCTTTTATAATTGTGTAATTCCTATTGATGCAGAAGAACTTAGCAAGGTTGAATATCTTTTTGACAGTATTATTGAACAGCTTTCGGTGCAACCCGATAATATGTGGTCTTGCAGAGCAAGAATGTCTGTTATCAGAATCTTTGACTATGCGGCAAATCTATACAAAGAAGCCTTTGAAGTTGACCAGGAAAGAGACACGTTAATTGATTGTATTCTTACTTTTATTGAATTTAATCTTGAAAAACAATTTACTATCGATGATTTATGTCGTTGGTATAACACCAACCGTACAACCCTTATGGCAGAGTTCAAGCGCATTACAGGAAAAACAATTAATGAGTTTATTATAGAAAAACGCATTAATCTGAGCAAAAAAATACTTGAATTCACCAACATATCTATCGAGGAATTATCGGAGAAATGCGGCTTTTCAAGCCAGTCATACTTCACAAGAACATTTAAAAAGAAAACAGGTCTTTCACCAACAGACTATCGCAAGAAAGCTCTTGAAGAACGAATAAAAAATTTTCAGACATAATAGGCTTAATAAAAGAAAGTCTTATTTTATATACCATAAAATATTTAGAAAAACAAAACATCGGATTTGATTTACATTTCAAATCCGATGTTTTTAGTTTTTTTACATTATAGGAAAATGCTCGAAAACGGTCGTGCGGAGAAGTGTAGATACTATCAAGCTGTCTGCTCGACCAAAATTGATAATTGTGCATTGTAATTTGTAAATTGAATTTGTCTACTCGAAAATGGATGCAACGTCACGTTGCCGAATTGTGGGCGGTGTCACGCCGCTTTTTTATTAAGTTAAAATTCTTCGTATTCAACAGAACCGTCCGAGTAAGTTATTGTATAGTAGCCGTGACCCGAGCCGTCGCAGTCATATACAGCCTGCTTTGAAACAACTGTTTTTCCACCCTGTGCCGATGATTGAGAGTTGTTGCTGTTATTATTGTTATTGTTGTTAAACTGGTTTGCCTGAGCGTTATTAGCTGTGCCGATTTCAACAATCTTATTCACAGGCTCTTTTGTTACCTTTTCGCTGACTTTTTTCTCTGAATCCTTCTTGCCGTCAACATACTTAACCTTGTATGTTACCTCTTTTTCACCGTTTGAACCCTCTTGGGTAACCTGTGTTTCACCGGAATTCAGCGAACTGTTGTTTTGCTCTTCGGTTGTAAATTCAATAGTTTCTTTTCTTACTTCTTCCTTGTATTCAACACGCTTTACGGTAACTTTTAAGCCCTCTTTAATTTTTTCTTCTGGCTTTGGAGATACAGTATCGTCCTTGCCGAGTTTAACCTTTTGCTCATCAAGAAACTCCTTGACTGTTTCTGCATGTGTTTTGCACTGTGTTGTCTTGCCGTCAACAGTCAGGCTGACACCAATGCCGCTGTTAAGAGTAATTACCATTCCGTCCTTTAAATAAGACTTTTTGTCAACATCAAGCAAGACTCCGTCGTCAAGTGTAAATCCTGCTTTTTTCACTGCATCCTCTACAGTTGCGCCCACAAGCTCAACTGTCTTTTCATCTTTTCCGTTTTTAACGGTAACTTTAGCATAACGCTTAACGGTAATTTCTGTTGCATCCTCAAGCTTTGCATCTGCTTTAGGTTCGGTTTCGTCTTTTTCACCGAGCTTTATTCCTGCATCATCAAGGATTTCCTTAATTGTCATTCCTGTGTTAGCATCAGCCTCGGTGATAACTCCGTTATCGTTTATTTTGACCTTTACATCTGTACCGCAGGCTGTCATACACATAAATACACAGCATAATGCAAGCAGCATAGAAACAATTTTTACCGTATGTTTTAATTTTACATTCATATCTAACAACTCCCTATTTTTAAATATCAGCTTGTAAAATATTCGCATTTTGAGATTTTAGTGCAGAATATTCATTGTCATTTTTAATTATAACACTTATGTCAACCGATTCTGAGTTAAGATATTCTGCCGGAATATATGCCTGAAAACCGTAATCGGTATCCTCGGTTGATATAGTGAATGCTTCAAACGTTCTCTTTTTGTTGTCTTTGTCACTGACAAGAAGCAAAAACTCGCTGTTGTCACTGCAAATTTTACTGTCAACGCTGCCCGTGATGCTGACATATTGCATATTTACCTGCGAAATTTCGGCTTTGAGCGACTGTACACTGTCAGTCGTTTCTTTGTAGCTTGGCACTGTAACCTCAAGTGCAGGCATTACCGGGGGAGACTCTGCAAACCAGTCTAAATTGCGTTCAACAATTTCAAAAACAACAGTATCGCTTTTCTGCATTCCAACCTCAAGTGCCAGATTTATCGGGAAAGCCTTTGTAAAATATGCTGAGCCGTAGGCGTTTGCAAAGTAGGGAAGAAGTGCGTTTCCAAATGAATCACGATACATATACAGCCTGCCCGACGCTTTGTTGTTTTGAGTATTTATTATAGCATCCTCAACGCTCTTAGTCGGCGTAACGTATGTGTAGGTTGGGTTTATGTCATACTCAAAATTGTATTCGGGCTTTTGCGTTGCAGGATAAATCATCTTGCCCAAATCACCGTAAAAACTCTTTGTACGTGTTGCCTGAGCATCCGAGTAATCATTATGCTCTTTTCCGAGAGTGTCCAGAATTTCATTATAAGCCAGCAACGCACCCTTGTTGTTCCAGTGTGAGTCCTGCTCAAGATAAAGCACCTCATCACTGTTCTTAAGCGGAGTGAGCAGATCACAATAATATAATTTGTCTTTATCAAGTGACGAAATAAAGCTGTTAAGGTTACTGCCCGTGCTCTCCTTTTTGCCATAATAATACGGCATATTGTCGGGATATAATGTGTTTTTATTTGGTGCTATTGTAAACAGAAAATCAATATTTTGACTTGCAAGGTATTTTTGAGTAATCTCCAAATTGTGCTTTGTGTTAAAGATTTTGCGAGTTGACATAAGGTTTCTGCCCAAATAATTATCGAGCGTAGACGAATAGTAAAGCCAATTATTCTTTCCTGTTGTAATCGAGTCAATATTTGAAACACCGAAAACCTTTGATTGAATTTCTGCGTCAACAGACATTATTTGCGGTCTTAGCGCATAGTGATCTGAAAAATAATCACCGAGCTGTTGCATATATTTTTCGTTAAAGCCGCCGTCTTCGGTTTTTATAGACGGAAGCGTTGTTTTTTGTTCATTACCCACAGCCTCGTTGCTTGGGGCAACAGCCATTCCCGCAAAAGGAATAATACAAATTCCCAAACACGCAACTGTGAAAATTGCAGATGTTATTTTTTTATTCATACCGTAACCCCCTTAAATAATCATTAAATTAAAATCTGAAATATATAAACGGATTATAGGACGAACCTGAAAGCCTTATTATACACCAGGCTAAAAGTACAAATGCAAGCAAATACAACACTGTTTGTGCAATGCTCTGCTTTTTGCTTAATGCGGTGCTTTGGCTGACTCTAAATCTATTTGCAATAGGCTTTATCGGAGCACATCCGATAATTGCCGCAACAAACATAATTATAAACCAAGGTGTTAGCTGACTTAACGCAAGAGAAATCGATTGGTCGCTTATGTTAAATCCGCAGAACATATTGCCGATAAAGTCAAAGCCCTGTGTTATTGTGTCGGCTCTGAAAATTACAAAGCCTATAGTTACTGCAAGCAGTGTGTAAATATGATTAATTACCTTTGGCAGCTTGCCGAGCACAGGTATAAACTCTTCAAGCAACAAAAATACACCGTGATAAAGACCCCACAATACAAATGTCCAGCTTGCACCGTGCCAGAGTCCTGTACAGAAAAATACAATCAATCTGTTTACAACTGTTCTTGTGCGGCCTTTGCGGTTGCCGCCCAAAGGAATATAAAGATACTCTTTAAACCAGGTTGAAAGCGATATGTGCCATTTTCTCCAAAAGTCACGCACGCTGACTGCGCCGTAAGGATAATTGAAGTTTTCTTTAAAGTCAAATCCAAACATTTTGCCAAGTCCGATTGCCATATCCGAATATCCCGAAAAATCGTAATAAATCTGGAAAAGATATGCCAAAGCACCAATCCAAGCAGTCAAAATTGAAGAATATTCGCCGCCTGCTCCAAAAATAATATCAGCGGTCTGCCCCATAGTGTTGGAAATCAGCACCTTTTTTGCAAGTCCGCAGATAAAGCGCCTGAATCCCTCGGCAACTTTTTCAACGCTTTGCTTGCGGGATGCAATCTGCTCATCTATATCTCTGTACTTTACTATCGGGCCAGCTATCAGTTGCGGGAAAAAGCTAATGTACAGCAAAACATAAAAGTAATTCTTTTGCGGGTTGACTGTCTTGCGATAGACGTCGATTACATAGGACAACGCCTGAAAAGTAAAGAATGAAATTCCTATGGGAAGTTTAATTTGCGGCACGGGAAGCGCAAGCCCCGTGACAGCATTGAGTGATTCTACAAAGAAGCCCGAATACTTGAAAACCGCAAGTATTCCCAGATTTATGATTATCGCCGCAACGAGAAACAGCTTGCTTTTTGCCCTTGACGATACAAGTCGTGCAAAAACATAGTTTATCAGCGAACTGAATATCATCAGCAAAACATAAATCGGCTCTCCGTAGGCATAGAACACAAGGCTTGCCGCAATCAGCAGTCCGTTTCTAATTTTAAGTGACGGTACTAACGTATAGATTACAAATACCGTCGGCAGAAAAATACATAAAAACTCTAATGAACTAAAGACCATTTTTCTCTCTCCGATTTAAGGTTGATATTGCACTATATTTTTACATGCATCCATGAATATCCGGGTGCAATTCCTGCTTTATAGTTTACATCTGTTTTAGCATTATAGCTGAGTGCATAGTAGCTGTATTTGAAATTATGTCTGCTCCACTCGGGGTCGTATACCAAGCCGTCAATTTCTGCCCAGCCGTGGCCGCCGCTGTTACAGCAATAAACCTTTTCATAACCTATTGCTTTTGCCATATACGCAAATGCTGAACCGTAACTAAAGCAGTTGCCGGCTCCGTCTACAAACATATCATTTGCATAGATAATCGGCCAATCACTGCCGTGATAGTGAGGAATTCTCGGGTTTTTTTCGGTATAAGCACTCTTTACATAATCAAAGCAAACCTTTAATTTTTCTGATTTTGTCATATTTTTGTCGGTAATCTTTGCGACTACCTTCAGCGCTCTGTAAAGCGTTCTGTCGGATTCTGTTTTAACCATTGTGGCTTTTCCGTTGATTACATTCCAGTCCTTGCCGTCCTTGCTTGCAACGTTGCAGTATTTATAATCAATGGCGCCGTTCTTATCGGCATAATACCAGCCGTCTTTTGAAGAGCCTACAATGCCGTTT
>DKXL01000011.1:4509-8091 GCA_002493005.1 Ruminococcaceae bacterium UBA7127 | reverse complement strand
AAGCAGAGATGTGGGTAGATGTCAATGTTGTTTATTCCCTGTCAGACACTATTGATTCCATTAATAACGAGATTAAGAATATTAAAGAAAATGGAAACAGTGACCCGATTCCCGATTACTATTATGCTGATGATTATCTCCCTAATAAAATAAAGGAGATTAGAGAGGCTTCCGCCATAATGCACGGAGTTACCTTTGCATTTATAACCGATGTGCATTTCAAGGCAAATCAGAAGCAAAGCAAAAAACTGCTTCGCAAGGTTTTGGATGAAACTAATGTTCCGTTTGTAATTTGCGGCGGAGATATTGTGTATCTTGTGGGTACGGAAGAGGAACTGTATGAGCAGATTGCAGAATTTAATAAATTTAAAAGCTTTATCGGAAGAGACAGACTGTTTTGCACAAGGGGCAATCACGACCTGTATAACGGTGAACGAGAAAATCTGTTTAATTTTAATGAATGGGTTGATGCATTACAAGCGTATAGCAAACCTGTTTATAATGGCACTCTCGTTTCTGTTGATAAAAATAACGAAACTTTAACATTTAGCTCAACTGGAGGAGATTGTTATACAGTTTATGGTGCTTTTATATTTAACATCCCCGTAAAGCCAAGTACAAGTTATTCATTGTCGTTTAAGCAAGAAGGAACACAGGGGTTAACATATGTGTTTTTCAACGGAAGCGCAGCATCAGGGCAAATGGTTTCTGCAAATTCTTCAAACGGTAAATTAAATTTTACGACTAAAGAGGATACTGAGTATATAACACTACGGTTTGGAATTGATCGTAATAGCCCATCAGGTACAACTGCCACAGTGTCCGATATTAAACTTTACAAAGATGATAATGTATTGACCACGGCAGACGTATACGACACGCTGTTCAGAGATACCGAAACTAAAGTATCGTCAATGAGTGTAGACAACGGTTGCTACTGTATAGACAACGAACCGCAGAAAACAAGGATTATTATGCTGAATACTACGGATGTATCTGGCAACTTTGACTATAAAGGCGGCGGAGTATCATTCCGTTCCGGTACATTACAGTGGTTGTCAGCTGCACTGACTGAAAAAACAGATTATAAAATCATTATTGTCTGTCATACACCTCTGAATTACGAAACATTCACTAATGATGTTAATTCCGGTGAAAACCGTGATGGACTGTCGCTAATGGTACAGGCATTTAAAAATAAAACTGAGTTTGAAACTACCAGACTTGGAACAACTGTACAGGCAGACTTCAGAAATAACACAAACGAACTGATTTGTGTTATCAGCGGACATAGGCACATTGATGGTAATTCTGTTGAAAATAATGTGCTGAACATTGTGACAACCTGCGACTGCATTGATAAAAAAGATGGCTACGGCAGAAAAGCAGGTACAATAAGCGAACAGGCTTTTGATGTTTTCTGCATTAATTATGATACGAATACGATAAATACAGTCCGTATCGGAGCAGGAAGCAACAGAGAGATAGAATTCTGATATATGTCAGTATAATTGCGGATAAAATTAAACGGCGGCTTAAAACAAGCCGCCGTTCAGTTTTGAAGATTTTGGGAAAGAAAATTCAATAGTTACTTTGCTTTTTTGGAACGATGTTTTTTATGAATTTACCAATCAGATTTACAGCAAGTTTGTAGCACTGAACAAATATTATCAGTACGGCTGAAGTCAGAATAAAGGCGAATATGTAGCTTATCCATCCGCCGATTCCGCTGTTGCCGAACAGATAGAGCAAATGCAGTTTTTCAACCAGACGAAAGATGATCATCTGGGCAAGATACATTTCCATACTTATTCCGCTTAGAAATCTCATCGGTCTGCAAGACAGAATTCTGCTTTTTGCTCCGATAGCATAAGACAGCCACAGCATAAACAGTATCAGACTTTTTATAAAGAAAAGTATGGTGTTTATTTTGCTTGGAATTATATACCACAACACAGTGGCGGCAACGCATACCGCAAGTACAATCCATCTGTAATTTTTGCAGATTTTTTGAATGCTATCCCGGTAAAGATAAATCAATCCTCCGCCTATGAAGAGCGGAATACAATATATAAAGGAATGTCGGGGAACAAAAGAGTCTGTCACAAAATAGGAGCTGAAAAAGTGTTTTTCGCAGACATAATTGAGCCATAGCGACAAGCCAAGAGCGATCCAGGCTCTCTTTTTTGTTTTCATTAAAACGGAAAATGCAGGAAAGAGCAGATAGAACAGAAAGATTACACCCAGCGTCCAGCATACACCTATAACACTGACGGCATTATTCGGCAGTAAGCCGTGAAGCAGGGTGAGTTCTACGGATGCCTCATAAAAAGATTCCGCTGAGTGTTCTATTACTAATGCAATCAGAATGAGAAATCCGAAATACGGAAGAATTTTTTTATACCGCCTTTTATAAAAGGCATCAAGGTTTACGGTATTGTTTTGGAATTTTGAAAGATAACCTGCGCACATTCCGAATCCGCTTATCATAATGAACAGATATACAAGCCATGTAAAGGAAGGTATAAGCTGATCCCAAATAAAATTTCCTGACAACTCATATTTTGTGTTTGCCAATATGTGCATTGCAATGATTCCGAGACACGACAAAGCTCTTAGACCGTCTATTGAACTGTAGTGTTCGGGTGATGTGATTGTTCTGTTTTGATTTTTGTTATTCATAAAGTATTTGTCCTCACTTTATTTTAAATGCGATTTATATAATGGGCAATTTCAATAATTATTCGTTCGGAGCCTCACCTGTTAAAAACGAGATACTTCGTTCTATTGAATCCTTTGAAGTTCCCCACTCCTGACCTTTGCTGCGGTAGTCAAACATTGAGCAGAAGTGCGTGATGTCTTTCTTGAGCGACAAAAGATAATTTTTGGTCAGGGCGGCGGTTTCGGCATAAAAATCAGGGAGCAGCTTTGATGAAACTCCGCCCTTGCCTGCGGCACAATCCATAATGAAAGAATAGTGCTTAAGGCAGATATACGGCTGTTCATTGTAAAGCTTTCGGAACTCTTCTCCCTTTGCCCACTCAACAAATATTGTAGCCATAAAGTGATTCATATCGGACTTTATTCTGTCACATACATAGCAGGAGTCAAGTTCTTTTTTTACGCCTTCAAGCTGTTTCTTGTCAGGCTTGCCTTTGAGCTTTTTCGGCATAAGATTATCTATAATTTCCTGTAAATGACTTTCAAGAATCAGAGCGTTCGGAAGTTTTTGCCCTGTTGTGAACATCTTGGAAAAATGACGGTGACAAAAGCCTGTTTTGTTTGTAATTATGCGTATATTCGGTTCCATCATTGCGTCGCCGGTAATGAATTTTACATACTGCTCCTCAAGCATACTCTCCATACGGCAAATCGGACAGCTGTCTTTTGGCATAAATATATCGTTAATCGGAATTGTACATATCGTTTCTTTCATAATATACTCCTTGATTTTTACATTGTAGGAAATTGCTCGGTTGCGCTCGGGCATAGAAGTTAATTTATATATGGTGCTGTCCGCACGAATATGTGCAGCCCACCGGCTGCTTGATTTTTACATTATAGGAAATTGCTCGGTTGCGC
>DKXL01000011.1:0-4183 GCA_002493005.1 Ruminococcaceae bacterium UBA7127 | reverse complement strand
ATGTGCAGCCCACCGGCTGCTTTTATAAATTTAGGTTACTTAAAGGGATAACCTAATAAATTTATTGTATCATAAAATTCTGATTTATGATATAATTTATTAAATTTTTATTTTAATTCAAAAGAGGTTTGTTGATATGGATTGCAAGGAATTTTACGGAGGAATAAAGTTTGAAAATGTGAGCGACCTCGATTTAAGGCAGACTCTGGACTGCGGACAGAGTTTCAGGTGGAATGAAAATCCTGACGGAAGCTTCAGCGGAGTTGCTTTCGGCAAGAGTGTGAGAGCTGCGATTGAGGAAAAAACGCTTCTTATATATAATGCATCTCCGAAGGATTGCAAAATATGGTCGGATTACTTTGATTTGGAGCTGGAATACGGAAAAATAAGAGAGCAAATCAGCAAAATTCATCCCGTGCTTTCAGAGGCGGCAAAATATGCTCCCGGCATAAGAATATTAAGGCAGGAACCCTATGAAGCACTTTGCACGTTTATTATTTCGCAGAACAATAATATCAAAAGAATAAAAGGAATTGTTCACAGGCTTTGTGAGGGCTTTGGGGACAGGCTTTCCGACGGTGAGTTTGCTTTTCCGTCGGCAGAACGAATGGCTGGTCTTACTGCCGATGATCTGGCACCGCTGAGGGCAGGCTTCAGAAACCGCTATCTTATTGACGCTGCACAAAAGGTTGCAGGCGGCGAGGTTCAGCTTGAAAAATGCAGGACAGCAGATTATGAAGAGGCTCGCAGGGAACTTATGAAAATAACAGGCGTAGGTGTGAAAGTTGCCGACTGCACCCTGCTGTTTGGTCTGCATAGAATAGAGGCTTTTCCTGTTGATGTTTGGATGAAGCGTGCAATGGACAAATTGTTCCCCAAAATGGAGCCGGAAGATTTCGGCGAATACGCGGGAATAGCGCAGCAATATATTTTTCATTACAGCAGAATGCATCCTGAATTGTTTGATTAATTATAAAGTTGCGTGATATAAAAACTCTTTTGTTTTTTCGTAGGGTGAAACAAACAAAAAAGATTGTAAGAATTGTGAATTGTGACGGTGGTTTTGTCATTTTTAACATAAAAGCAACCTTAAAATTTTACATTTAATTATTTCCTTTTTCATTGCGGGATTTGCACTGTTGTGTTATAATTTAAACGAATTAGCGAGCAATTAGAATATTTTAGTTGTTTCGGCAGAAAAAATATTCTTTTCGGTCGCTTGTTGTCCTTTTGGGCAAGTCAGTAAAAATATGCTTTTGTAAAGGTTTAGAAGTTATCCTTAACAGAAGCAACAAAAAATTTTAAAGGAGTACAGAACATGAAAAAAATCACAAAAGCACTTTCAGTGATACTTGCAGTAATGATGATTATGTGTACAGTTTCTGCATTGTCATTCTCTGCAAGCGCAGCTGAAACATCAGCACAGACAGCAACAATTTATTTTGCTGCACCAAGAGGTACAGGTATTGCAAATTCGTGGAGAAATGCGCAGCTGTATTATGGTTCAACAACAACAGTAGGTAAGCTTGCAAGAATTAATATGCAGAGAACAGGCAAGGTTTATGCAGGCGACAAGGGAAGCCTTACAACAATCGTTTCAGATGACTGGGATGTATATTCAGTAACTCTCAACGCTACACAGATTGCAGCAATCGACAGCGCAAAGTATGTTGGCTTTATTAATGCAAACAACCGTAAAACAGGTTTAAAGAATCCTATTGTAAAGGCAACAGCATCAGGAACTTATGCAACAACAAAATCATCTATTGCTGCTTATAACGGCAAGATGTTTGTAATCAACGGAAGCTATGATACTTCCAGCGAATTTACAACATACACTGTTAAGGTTTTGAGCAACAACACAGGTAAGGCTCCTGCAAAATCACCTGTAACAATCTATTTTGCAGCACCTTTGGGCAACAGCACAGCAAACAATTGGAGCAACGGCGCTAATTTGTACTACGGCAACGACCAGAAGTCATTCAAAAACAACACAAAGATTGCAATGACAAAAACAGGCGATACATATAAGGGCAGCAAGGGCAAGCTCACAACACTTGTTTCAGGCAACTGGGATATTTATTCAGTAACTCTTAATGCTGAGCAGATTAACAGAATTGACTATGCTAAATATGTTGGTTTTGCAAACAACTACTCAAGAAAAACAGGTTATGCTAATCCTCTTCAGAAGTCAACAGAAAGCGGTACATATGCAAGCGTTCCTCTTTCAATTGCTGACTATGACGGAAAGATGTTTGTAATCAACGGCAGCTATTTAGGCTCTGAAATCTCAAGCTATACAGTTAAGACTGTAGATTATAATGTAAGTGATGAACATACAGTTAATGTA
Organism: Ruminococcaceae bacterium UBA7127; assembly: GCA_002493005.1. Classification (GTDB taxonomy): domain Bacteria; phylum Bacillota; class Clostridia; order Oscillospirales; family Acutalibacteraceae; genus Ruminococcoides. The sequence goes on along the minus strand of DKXL01000011.1, from coordinate 1,833 downwards.
ACATCAAATGTTGCATCTGCATCAAGCTGCAAGTATTCATCAAGCGACAGTCAGGTTACTGTTACATATACTCTTGATTCAGATATGTTGGTTGAGAACATTCAGGCTGTTGTAAATTATGACAAGAGCGTTCTGAAGCTCGCAAGCACAAACACTAAGAAAAATATTTCACCTGTATTCTATGGTGCAAACGGCGCAGGCTATGAAGCTAACCTTACTCTTGACAGCAAGATTAAGTTCAATGCAACAAGCCTTGACGGTTATGACTTTGCAGGCGGCAAGACTGTATTTACAGCAGTGTTTGACATTGTAGGTTCAGGCGACACAACAGTTGACTTTGATGTTTATATGCTCACAGGCACAGAAAACAACAAGGACATCAAGATGGTTTACAAGGATGAAGTTATGTCAGATAACTTTACAGTAACAGCTAAAGCAAGCGTATAAGTAAGCAAAATAAAATTAAATTTATATGAAATAAAATGCAGTTGCTTCTGTTTATTCGGAAGTAACTGCATTTTTAATCGCCTCAGAAGTTTTGTGTAAAATCAAAAGAATAATAGCTTATTTAAAAATTCGGAATCTTAAAGCGTTATTGAAGTTATCTTTTTGTGTTCGTAGGGAACGACCTTCTGCGAAGACGGCAAACCCTTTGCCCTGCGGGCATTTCCCTTAACAAGGGAATACCTGTGTCGTTCCTTATTATACCGTAGTATTTTGGAAATTAGGAACGACACGGGGGTCGTTCCCTACAAGTGTTTAATAACTGATCAGATAAAAAACTAAACTATCATTTGTATGAATTTTACCTTAACAGTTTGCAATTATTCCAATATTAATTATAGAACCTGTAAAAAAAGCAACCAAATCGGCTGCTTTTTCTGAAAAAATTATTGTCTTTCGTTCCTTCTGTATTTTGACGGTGTTGTATCATAGTACATTTTAAATGCTCGATTAAAGTTGGATATGTTATTAAATCCTGACATTCCGGTAATCTCAATTACAGGGATATCCGTTGTTGTCAGAAGCATTGCCGCACGAGAAAGTCTTAACTCATTAAGATAACCGATAAATGTTGTGTTCATCAGTTCTTTAAATAAATGCGACACATAATATCGGCTCAGACCTGTTTCGTTAGCTATCAGGTCGAGAGTAATAGGCTCACAGAAGTTCTCGTTGACATATTCAGTGATTCTGCGAAGTGCACGGTACTTCTTGCCCTGAACTTCAACATCAAAAATCTTGACGTAGCCTACAGAGAACAGAATGTAGAACATATTGTACATTTTGCCGTGAATAAGTAGCTGGAAAAAGTCAGGCTTTTCATTTTCTGCCCTAACAACGCAGAGAAAATCCGAAAATAATTCATCATATTTTGGATCACCTGAGGAAATCTTGGCAAAGTTTGTACAATTACCGGTTGCTATTCCTCTGATCATACTCTGTGGAATAAACTCCTGAGTAACTGCCCCCGGATTTGAAAGATTAAGCATCAAGGCATCAACCTTTGCATTTTCGTTACTGTTTACCCTGTACTTCTGGTTAGGAGATATAAAATAAATATCACCCTTGTGCAGACCGTAAGCACTTGTTGCAGTTTCAATAGCAAGAGAGCCTTCTCTTACATATGCAATCAGAACTTCGCTATGTACATTCCAACTGTCGTCGATAATCATTTCTCCGCATACAATACGGAACGCTGCGCTCGATGTAGATGGTGAACGCAAAATTTCAAAACTCATAACCACACCCCTAAGTCTTGAAATACAACATAAATCCGTACTATGTTGCATTATCTATTTTTAGATAATATTATAACAAAAATGTAAAATT